>JAFDER010000638.1 GCA_019310245.1 Deltaproteobacteria bacterium | reverse complement strand
TGGTGAATTGCGCGGTGACGCCACCGGCGTACTCGTCCATCATCTTCTGCAGCCGCATCTGGAACATCTTGGGCACGATGTAGGCCGGGTTGAGGTCCTCTTGCGTGGTCTTGTCTTTGTTCTCGGCGTAGAGATTGATCGGCTTGAAGATCTCGGCCTTCAGCGCCTCGATCTCGGCGTCGTTGTAGTTGACCGCGTCGCCACCCTTCTCCTTGGCGAACTTGCACGCGCCCTTGCCGGCGATGCGGCCCTCGGCGTGCGAGCCGGAGGAGAACTTGTGCGAGGAGGCGCCGGAGGCGTCGCCAGCGGCGAACAGACCCTCGCAAGTGGTCATGTTATCGTAGCCCCAGAAGTACTCGTCGGGTGCGAGGTCCTTGGGACCGCTGACCCACGCGCCGGATGCGCCGGAGTGGGAGCCGATGAAGTACGGCTCGGCCGCGGCGATCTCGGATGGCTTCACCTCGGGCTCGGTGTTGGTGGCGGCCCACAGCAGAGCCTGGGAGATCGTCATGTCGAGGAAGTCCTCCCATGCCTCGCTCTCGAGCTCCTTCATCTTCTTCTTGTAGCCCTTGGGGTCGTCCTTGTACTTGTCAGCGATGTTCTGCAGCGCCTCTTCGGTGCGCATGTAGATCGGGCCTTTGCCCTCGGCAACGTCCAGCAGCATCAGGTAGTTACGCAGGTTGGCCGGGACGGGCTTGACCAGGCCGTAGGGGGCCCAGTTCTCGAGCTCGGGACGGCGCTCGATCATGTAGTTGCCGCCGTCGGCGTTGGTCGCACGGGACTTGAACAGCAGGAACCAGGCGCCGACCGGGCCATAGGCGTCCTTGAAGCGCACGGGGATGAACCGCACTTCCTGGCAGGTCATCTCGGCGCCGGCCTTGAGCGTGAAGTACGCCGAGGCGCCCGAGTTGAACGGCGGGTACCAAGCGCGGCCCGCACCCTCACCAGATGACCGCGGCTTGAACACGCCGACAGCTCCGCCCATGGCGCACAGGGTGGCCTTGGCCTTGAAGACGTAGAACTTGTTGTCGCGAATGGAGAAGCCCACCGCGCCGGTGCAGCGGTTGCCATCCAACAGCGGACCGGTGATGAAGATGCGCTCGAGGTACTGACCCTTGTCGCCCAGCTCGGCGAGAGCGTTCTTCGCGGCCTCGGCGACGATGATCTTGTAGGACTCGCCGTTGATCATCAGCTGCCAACGACCCTCGTGGACGTAGCCGCCCTTCTCGTCTTTCCAGATCGGGAGTCCCCACTTCTCGAACAGGTGCACGCTGGAATCCACATGGCGCGCGATGTTGGCCACCAGGTCCTCGCGGGTGACGCCCATCAGATCGTTGCGGACGTAGTCCACGTAGTTCTGCATGGTGTTCTCACCATCCTTCAGACCTACGTACTGGTTGATGGCGGAAAGGCCCATCGCCACGGCGCCGGAGCGGTCCATCGCGGCTTTGTCCACGAGCGTGACCGAGAGGCCCTCGCGCTTGGCCCAGTGAGCTACTTCCACGGCGGCGCCACATGCGGCCATACCACCACCGAGGATGAGAACGTCAGTTTCGACGACGACAGTTTCAAAATCAGTCATTGTTTTTTCTCCTTTTACTTAGTCCAAACCTTGTCCATCCCAGTGGACTCGGGTTCGGTGAAAAGGTTAGGGCTGTCGATGTCGGGCTCGTTCGCCCAGCCGCCTGCTGGCGCGGCCTTGCCCTCGGGGGTGGTGCGGATCGGGAACTTGAACCGCTTGATCTTGCCATTGCGGAACTTGACCGTCCACATGATGTTGTCGCTACCGCGCAATGGAACGACCGAAGCGCCCATCGGCACGAAGTCGGCGTAGCCGCGAACGTCCATGGCCTGCGTCGGGCAAATCTTGACGCAGCACAGGCATTCCCAGCATTGCTCGGGCTCTTGGTTGTACGCCTTCATCTTGTCCTTATCCAGGACCATGAGGTCGTTTGGACAGATGTACTGACAGGCGGTCTTGTCGAGCGCCTTACACCCATCACACTTCTCAGGATTCCCAAAACTTGGCATCCGTAACCTCCTGGGCCGCACTGGCCACCGTTTTCAATAGGCGCGCCACCTTGCTATGGCCGCCCGTTTTCCGTTTTTTTCGTGTGCTCGCTCCGTGTGTCTTATCGT
>JAFDER010000174.1 GCA_019310245.1 Deltaproteobacteria bacterium | reverse complement strand
CAGTGCTCCTGGGTGCATGCCGAGCAGGTGGATCTCGCGAACGAGAAGGCCCTGGACCTCATCGCCATGGCCGTGCGCCGGGCAGCCACCCTCGAGCCTCTCGAGGAGAAGCCCTACCCGGTGGTCAAGCACGGGCTCGTCGTCGGTGGTGGCCTGGCCGGCCTGACGGCGGCCGAGTCGATGGCAGAGGCCGGCTACGGCGTGACCGTGGTCGAGCGGAGCGAGAAGCTGGGCGGGATGCTCGCCGGGATGCGCTTCGAGGTGGACGGCACGGATCCGGGCTCGCACATCGCGAAGCTCGCCGAGCGCGTCAAGGCGCACCCCAAGGTGGAGGTCCTCACCCAGGCCACGGTCAAGGACATGGGCGGCCACGTCGGCCACTTCGAGTCCGTCATCGAGACCCAGGACGGCGAGCGTGACGTGGAGCACGGGGCCGTCATCGTGGCGACGGGAGCCCGGGAGTACAAGCCCGAGGGCGAGTACCTCTACGGCCAGGACGAGCGCGTGATGACCCAGCGCGAGTTCGAGGAGAAGCACGGAGGCGGGGCGCTGAAGGTGGGAGACGGCGGGACCGTCATGGTGCAGTGCGTGGGATCGCGGGAACCCGAGCATCCGTACTGCAGCCGCACGTGCTGCACCGACGCCATGCGCAACGCCATCCGGATCAAGGAGGCAAGCCCGGACGCGCCGGTCACCATGCTCTACAGGGACATCCGGACGTACGGGCTCAGGGAGGAGCTGTACTCGAAGGCCAGGCGTCTGGGCGTGCAGTTCATCCGGTTCACGCCGGACGAGAAGCCGGAGGTGATCGGTGAGGGCGGCTCCATGCAGGTCCGCGTCCGCGACCCGATCCTCGACCGCTTCATCGTCCTCAAGGCCGATCTGGTCCTGCTCAGCGCCGCGCTCCGGCCCGATCCGGACGCGCCCGAGCTGTCCAGGACGCTCAAGCTGCCGCTGGGTCAGGACGGGTTCTTCCTCGAGGCCCACATGAAGCTCAGGCCGCTCGACTTCGCCAACGATGGCGTGTTCCTGTGCGGCCTGGCCCACGGACCCAAGGCGCTCGACGAGATCATCATCCAGGCGCGCGGGGCGGCCGGCAGGGCAGGCACGATCCTCGGCAAGGAGCGCATGTACGTCTCGGGGCAGACATCGATCGTGGACGGCGATCACTGCGCCGCGTGCCTGACGTGCGTGCGCGTGTGCCCGTACAACGTGCCGGAGGTGGTCGACGGAGTGGCCGTGATCGATGCGGCCTCGTGCCAGGGCTGCGGGGCCTGCGCCTCGGCCTGCCCGCGCAAGGCCATCTCCATCCGGCACATCGACGACAGGCAGATCACCGCCAAGGTGGAAAACCTCTATGCCCGGCCCGGGGCGAAGTGAGAACATGAACGACGTGAAAAAGGGAGACTTCGAGCCCAAGATCGTCGCTTTTGCCTGCGAGTACTGCTCCTACACGGCCGCCGACCTCGCCGGCTCGATGAGGCTGCAGTACCCCGCCAGCGTGCGCATCATATTGATCCCGTGCACGGGCCGCATGGACGCCATCATGCTCCTCAAGGCCCTCGACGAGGGGGCGGACGCCGTGTTCGTCTCGGGCTGCCAGCCCGGAGACTGCCACTTCCTCAGGGGCAACTACAGGGCGAAGGCCATGGTGCCGGGCGTCAAGAAGATGCTCGAGGAGATCGGGCTCGACCCTGACAGGGTCGAGTTCTTCCACGTGGCCGCCTCCGAGGCACAGCGCTGGGTCGAGGTCGTCGAGGAGATGACGGCCCGGGCCAGGAGGCTGGGCCCCAATCCGCTGCGCACGGGTGGTGGCCCGGAGTACGGACCACTTGCGGAAAAAAAGGGTGGGAAGGAAGATGGACCGCGCCGGCAAGCGAGCGCGTAGAGAAAGGAACTGAGCCATGATAGTCGGTGAGCGAAAGCCGCTCGAGGAGATCATCGAATCCCTCGAAGGCGCCGAGAAGGTCCTCGTGGCAGGATGCGGCACGTGCGTCGCGATCTGCATGGCCGGCGGGGAGAAGGAGGTCGGCATGCTGGCCTCGGAGCTCAAGATGGCTGCGAAGCTGCGCGACATGAAGATCGAGGTCAGCGAGGCCACCGCCCAGCGCCAGTGCGACAAGGAGTACCTTGACACGCTCAAGGACGACGTGAAGGGCAAGGACGTGGTCATCTCCATGGCCTGTGGCATCGGCGTCCAGTACATGGCCCTGAACTACGAGCCCATGCGCGTCGTCCCGGCGGTCAACACGGACTTCCTGGGGGCCAACCTGGACGTGGGCGAGTGGGCCGAGTACTGCCAGTCCTGCGGTGATTGCGTGCTCGCCGACACCGGAGGCGTCTGTCCCATCGCGCGCTGCTCCAAGAGCCTGCTCAACGGCCCGTGCGGGGGCAGCGCGGACGGCAAGTGCGAGATCGATCCGGAAACCGAATGCGCCTGGCAGCTGATATACGACCGCATGAAGGCCCTCGGGCGGCTCGAGAAGCTCACCGAGATCAGGCCGCCCAGGAGCTGGAAGACGAGCCGTGACGGCGGACCGCGCAGGCTCGTCAGAGAGGATCAGAAGGCATGAAGTCCGGCAGCAATCTTGAAAAGGTGTTCGAGAAGGGCGAGTTCGCGTTGACCGGCGAGTGCGGTCCTCCGAGGGGGGCCGACCTGGAAGTGGTCAAGGAGAAGGCCAAGCACCTCGTGGGATACGTGGACGCCGTGAACGTGACCGACAACCAGACGTCCATCGTCAGGATGTCCTCCATCGGCGCGAGCAAGGTCCTGATCGACATGGGCCTCGAGCCCGTGATGCAGATGGTGTGCCGCGATCGGAACCGCATCGCCATGCAGAGCGACATCTTCGGCGCGTACGCCCTGGGCATCCGCAACATGCTGTGCCTGTCGGGCGACCACCAGATCTTCGGCAACCAGCAGGACGCGAAGAACGTCTTCGACATCGACTCCATCCAGCTCATCAACGTCGTGCACACGATGCGCGAGGAGGGCAAGATCCTGGGCGGGGACGACATCGATGGCAAGCCCGAGATGTTCATCGGCGCAGCCGCGAACCCGTTCGGCGATCCGTTCGACTTCCGCCCCATCCGGCTGGCGAAGAAGGTGGCGGCGGGCGTGGACTTCATCCAGACGCAGTGCATCTACAACATGCCCAAGTTCCGCGAGTACATGAAGCGGGTCGTGGACATGGGCCTTCACGAGAAGTGCCACATCATGGCGGGCATCACGCCGCTCAAGTCCCTGCCCATGGCCAAGTACATGGCCAAGAAGGTCAGCGGCATCGACGTACCCCAGGAGATCCTCGACCGCATGAAGGGCGTCGAGAAGAAGAAGCGCGCCGCCGAGGGCATCAAGCTCGCCATCGAGCAGATCCAGGAGGTCAAGGACATCGAGGGCGTCGACGGAGTCCACCTCATGGCCATCGAGTGGGAGAAGAAGGTTCCCGAGATCGTCGAGGGGGCCGGCCTGCATCCCCGGCCCCAGGTGAGCTGAGCCGCCCCGTCCTTCCTCAAGACATCCGAGAGGTGAGTGATGACCGTGAATGTCGTTCGCGACATCGACAACGCCGTGAAGATCAGGAGCGTGCTCCTGAGCGTCTCCGACAAGCAGGGCCTCGAGGACCTCGTCCCGGGGCTCCTCGAGGTGAACCCTGAGGTCCGCCTGTACTCCACCGGAGGCACGTTCGGGCGAGTGGCCGACATCCTGGGCTCGAAGAAGGCCGAGCGGCACCTGACCCGGGTCTCCGAGTACACGGGCCAGCCGGAGACCCAGGGAGGCCTCGTCAAGACTCTGGACTTCAAGATCTACCTCGGCCTGCTCACCGAGACCTACAACGAGTCGCACCAGGCCGACCTCGAGCGCACGAAGGCCACGCCCATCGACATGGTCGTGTGCAACCTCTACCCCTTCTCGAAGACGATCGCCGCCGGGGACGTCTCGGTGGAGGCGGCACGCTCGAACGTGGACATCGGCGGCCCCTGCATGGTGCGCGCCTCGGCCAAGAACTACCTCAGGGTCGCCTCGGTCGTCGATCCCGGCGACTACCCGGAGATCCTCGACGCCCTGAGGGGCTCGGGCGGCTTCATGGACCTCGAGACCCGCTTCAGGCTCGCGTGCAAGGCCTTCCGGCACACGGCCGAGTATGACGCGATCATCGCGGGATACCTCGAGGGAGTGGACTTCGAGGCCGAGAGGGCCTGCTACGACGAGCGCGACGAGAAGGGAGACGGCGAGTGACCGATCTCAAGAAGGCCTACCGCACGGTGATGGACGATCACTTCCCCTCGAGGATGGAGATCGCCTTCGGCGAGGGCGACGGGCGCCAGGTGCTCGTCTACGAGAAGGTGAGCTGGGTCGTGGACGGCGTGGAGAAGGGCCTGCGCTACGGCGAGAACCCGGGCCAGGAGGCGGCGCTGTTCCGGCTCGTGAACGGCAACCTCGTCGTGGGCGAGACCAGGACGCTCGCGCCCGGGCGCTGGCTCGCCTCGAACATCGAGCTCCTGCAGTCGGGCAAGCATCCCGGAAAGACGAACATCACCGACGCGGACAACGCGCTCAACATCCTGCGCTACCTCACCGACAGGCCCGCCGTGGCCATCATGAAGCACAACAACCCGTGCGGCGTGGCCGTGGCGGACGCGCTCGCCGACGCCTACGACAGGGCGAACATGGCCGACCGCGTGGCCGCCTTCGGAGGCTGCATCGCCTGCAACCGCGCCGTGGACATGGACACGGCCAGGCTCGTGAGCGAGAACTACGCCGAGGTGGTCGTCGCGCCGGAGTTCGAGGAGGGGAGCTTCGACGTCCTGGCCTCGCGCAAGAACCTTCGCATCGTCAAGATCGGCGCGATGGAGAAGCTTGCCTCGTTCGCGGGCGAGCGGGTCGTCGACTTCAAGAGCCTGATCGACGGCGGCCTCATCGTGCAGACGAGCTTCGTGCCGCAGGCCCGCACCCGTGAGGATCTGGCCGTTGCCTCGTCCACGTACAAGGGCAAGGAGTACCGCATCGAGCGCGAGCCCACGGACGCTGAGGTGAGCGACATGATCTTCGGCTGGATGGTCGAGGCCGGGGTGACCTCCAACTCCGTGATCTACGTCAAGGACGGGGTCACGGTGGGAATCGGAACGGGAGAGCAGGACCGCGTGGGCGTCGCCGAGATCGCGCGCGACAAGGCCTACCGCAAGCTCGCCGACCGCATCTCGTGGCAGAAGCACCACGTCCCGTTCAGCGAGCTCGTGGACCGCAAGGACGAGGTCCTGGCAGAGGCGAGGGAGGCCCGCGGCGGGCTCCCGGGATCGGTCATGGTCTCGGACGCGTTCTTCCCGTTCCGCGACGGCGTGGACGTGGGCCTGAGCGAGGGCGTGAGGGCCGTTGTCCAGCCCGGAGGCTCGCTCAACGACTACCAGTCCATCGAGGCGTGCAACGAGAGCGGCGCAACGATGGCGTTCACGGGCCAGCGCTCCTTCAAGCACTGAGGTGGACCATGTGCGAGGCGAGAGTCATCATCAGGAAGGGCGACGAGGAGAAGACCGTGATGGAGGACGCCGCGTCCCTTCACGTCGAGGACGGCAAGCTCGTGGTGCGCAACATCCTGGGCGAGCGCGTCGAGGTCGAGGGCACCATCGAGAAGGTGGACCTCCTCTCCAACCTCATCATCGTACGCCCCTGATCCGTCTGCAGAGCGGACAGGAGTGCGGGGCACTCAGTCACCGGGGAACTGTATGGTTCCTTCGACCCCGCACCCAGTCCGCTCTCGAGCCTTCGGTTGCCCTGATCTTTCCGTGTCCCTGAGCCCGTCGAAGGGACACGTTCCCGCAGCGCTGAGCTTGTCGAAGCGCAGCGTGTCGCAGACCTGTGAGGATGTACTCAGTCGACAGAGCCGTAGACCGTGTAGTTGAACTTGCGGTAGGCCGCCTCTGTGGGGGTGATCCCCTCGCGGCGCGCGATGGCGAGCACGTGCTTGACGTTCTGGGGGATGGTCCCCTCTGCCGCACTGAGGGCCTCGTCGAGGTCGAACTCCGGTCCCTTCACGTGCTCCATCTTGCCCTGGATCACGCCGCCGGCGTTCACGATCCAGTCCGGCACGAAGAGGATCCCTCGGTCCGCGATGCGCTTCGCCATGAGGTACTCGTCCATCTCGGACGAGGAGGCGAGCTGGTTGTTCGCCCCGCCCACGATCAGCTTGCAGCGCAGCTCGTCGATCGCCTGCCCGTCCAGGATGCCTCCCACGGCGCAAGGCGCGAGGACGTCGCACTGCGTTCTCAGGATGGAGCCCGCGCTCCCGCGCGTGACGACGTCGGGCAGGGCCTCGAGGGCCGCGTCCGACGTGTCGGCCGCGAGGACCCGGGCCCCTGCTTCGACGAGGTGCTCCACGAGCGGCCGGCCCAGCTCCCCCACGCCCTGCACGGCCACGCTCGCGCCGTCGAGCTTCTCGATCCCGGCATCGGCGAGGGCCTGCTTCATGGCGACGAACACGCCCCAGGCGGCCGTGACGCCGGTCGCACCGCCGGATCCGGTCTTCTGCGTGCCGCCGACGATGTTCTTGGTGAACTTCCGGATCCGGTTGGCGTCCTCGAGGCTGAATCCCATGTCGGGGCCGGTGAACGCCAGGTTGCGGTCGATGCAGAAGGCGAGGAACCCGTAGAAGCCGTCGTCGCGCTCCTCCTCGGGCAGGGAGGAGTGCACCCCGAACTTGCACCCGCCGTTGGGGATCGAGGCGGCGGCGTTCTTGAAGGACATCCCGCGGCCGAGGTTGAGGATGTCCGCGATCACGTCGAGCTCGCTGTCGTCGAGCGGGTGGCGGCGGATGCCGCCGGCGGGGTGGCCGAGCTTGGTGGAGTGGATCCCGGCCACGAAGCGGATGTCCTGCTTCCAGTCGAGCAGGAGCTCCAGCCGCTGGTGCCGGCCGTGCTTCATGAGCGCGACGATCTTGTCGAAGTGGTCCCTGATCGTGAGGTTTTCCTCGAGGACCCGGACCACGGCCTTGGTCTCGTACCACTCCATCGTCGAGATGAGATCCTGATCGCCGTACTTCGCCCATTCCACGCCGGGCAGCCACTCCATGGCCGCCCTCATGGAGGTCTCGTCATTGTCGCGATCCTGCATGATCGCG
>JAFDER010000637.1 GCA_019310245.1 Deltaproteobacteria bacterium | reverse complement strand
TAAGGAGTGACCTGTTGAATATCAGTGACGTCTTCTTGAAGTTCGCTCTCCTGGGCGTCGAGTGGGTCATGTGGCTCCTTGCCATCCTGTCCGTTCTCTCGATCGCGGTCATGATCGAGCGCGCCGTGTTCTTCATCCGCGCAAGGCTCGACGTCGCATCGACCGCCACCCGGCTGAGGAAAGCCCTCGAGACGGGCGGCGGGCAGAAGGCCCTGGACGAGCTGAGAGCGCTGATCCGCGCCCCGGAGGTGCGCATCCTCGTGGCCGGGATGGAGTGCGAGGCCGACGGGGTGGCCTCCGTGGAGGAGGCCATGGGAGCGCGGCGCGCCGTCGAGACGGTGCAGATGCAGCGCTTCCTCGCCTTTCTCGGTACCCTCGGTCCGACGGCGCCGTTCATCGGCCTGTTCGGAACGGTGCTGGGCATCATCGGCGCCTTCCACAACCTGGCATTCAACCCGCAGGGCGGCATCGGCGTGGTCATGGCCGAGCTGAGCGAGGCCCTCGTCGCCACGGCCGCGGGGTTGATCGTGGCGATCCCCGCCGTCATCGCCTACAACGTGTTCATGCGTACCGTGCAGCGCCGCCTCTCCGGCGCCTCGACCCTCGGCGGGCTGTACCTGTCCTGGCTGCAGGGAAGAAGCCACAGGACGGGGGACGGGGACTGATGGCGTTCAGCGACGGCGGGAACGAGCAGGGTCTCTACTCGGAGATCAACGTCACGCCGCTCGTGGACGTGGTCCTCGTGCTCCTCGTGATCTTCATGGTCACGACCACCTACATCGTGGCCCAGTCCATCCCGGTGGATCTTCCCCGCGCCGCCACGGGCGAGAACGTGATCACCACCCTGGTCATCACGATCGACAGCAAGGGAGACATCTACCTCGAGGACGAGAAGGTGGACGTGGACGTGCTGAGAGCACGCGTCAGGGCCGCCGGGGAGGCGAGCGACGATCTGCGCGCCGTGATCGCAGCGGACCGCAACGTCAGGCACGGCCTGTTCGTGCGCGTGATCGACGTCATCAGGGATGCGGGCGTCGTGAAGTTCGCCATCAACGTCGAGGAGGAGGACATCGTCCGGTGAGCGACGTCTGGGACGAGCCCCGCTCCGGGGGTTGGATCTGGGGGGCCGTGGGCTCGGCCGTCCTGCACGGCCTGCTGGCCGTGGCCCTGTTCATCGTGCCGGCCGAGGCCCGTGACCACATCCTGTCCAAGGTGGACTTCTCGGTGAACAAGAAGGCCGCGCAGGAGCCCGACGAGGAGAAGCCGCCGCCCGAGGTCGAGAAGCCCGAGACCGAGGAGGAGCCGGTTGCCATCGTCAAGAAGGCCGCGCAAAAACCCGCCGAGGAGGAGGCCGCCGAGGAGGAGCCGGAGCCCCCGAAGCCGCCGCCCAAGTTCCAGATGAGCGGGGGGACGTTCGCGGGGGACGGCTCGTGGTCCCTCGCGGCCGAGGTGGGCGACAGCCGCTTCGGCTCGCTCTCCGGCGAGGGCGGGTACGAGAAGAAGATAGAGAAGCCGTCCAAGCCCGAGGGGCCTTCCGGGGCAGGGACCGGGAACAAGCCGAAGAAGAAGGGCTTCAGCCCGGCCAAGCCCGGAGAGGTCAAGGACAAGCCCAAGGTCGTGCTCGAGCAGCAGATCCCCTATCCGGCCGAGGCGCGCAAGCTCGGCATCGAGGGCACGGTGCGGCTCAGGGTGGACATCGACAAGAAGGGCCGGGTGGTCAAGGTGCAGGTGCTGAAGGATCCCGGTGGAGGACTGGGCAAGGCCGCCGCCAAGGCCATCAAGGGGTTCCTGTTCTCCCCGGCCATCAACCTGAACGGCAAGCCCGTCGACTACCGGATCACGTACACGTACGTCTTCAAGCTCGAGTGACATCGAGTGGGCTTGATCTGGCGTGGCACCTCAAATACCCTTGGCGGGTTGGCCTCCTGAAGTGAAGGGGGCATCTTTGGAAGAGGCGTAGAAATGCACCGAGTCCAGGTCATGTGCCGGGGTCTGCTCGCCGCGGCTCTCGTGTTCTGCCGTCCGGAGGTGGCGGACGACCCGGTCGAGACGTGGGAGTCCGCGGCCGTGACGGAGGACGGCCTGGACATGCCGCGCGGCGAGACCCTCGTGTACGAGTTCTTCGCGAACCTTGGCGTCCAGGAG
>JAFDER010000173.1 GCA_019310245.1 Deltaproteobacteria bacterium | reverse complement strand
CGCCGCATCGTCATCGCGGAGGCGAAGTGCTCGACGGTGTACTCCTCCGAGGCGAACTCCCCGAGCTCCCGTGCTTCCTCGCTCACTTCCCCGGGCAGGTGAAGGGTGATCGTGTACTGCTCGATCGCCACAGGAAGCCCCGGCGACTTGTAGGTGAAGCGCACGCGCTCGGCGCCGTCCTCGGCCGCAGGGTCCATTGCACCAACGATGGCGATGGTGCCGAGCTCGACGGGATCGAACGCGTACTCCATGGAGCACAGCGCGCTCCCGCGCGGGATGAACCCCGGCGTGACGAACCTGAAGTCGGTCAGCCCGTCGGCTCGAGGAACGCGGCGCAGGACGTAGCGTTTTCCGCTCGAGTTCTCGCAGAACATGGCCTTGGAGGACCAGCTGAGCCCCTCGTCGCCACGAGCGATCTTGAAGCCCCGGAAGCGGCCTCCCAGCACCTCGATCTCGAGGGTGAGCCGGGCCTTGGCCTCGTGCTCGGACATCACGGACAGGTCGAGCGTGTACGCACCGACCCGGTACGAGCTCCACCCGTGGGCAGCACCCGGCACCGCACAGAGGGCGGACACAACGGCCAGTCCTGCGAGCAGCCGCATGCTCCGTCCAGGGGACACTCCTGCCACGGCTCCAACGTATCACCCCATATTGAACGATCTCCAATAACCAGAGATCGTCGGCCGATCACACAAATACGACTTCATGATTCCGGCGCGCTTCGACAGGCCGTTCGACAAGCTCACGGCAATCTCAGGGCAGCAGGTACATCGGGCCACGGGCCGTTCCAGAGCGGGCGGGATGCGGGGTCGGAGCCACCCTGAAGTTCCTCGGGTGGCAGAGCGCCCCGCAATTCTGCCCGCTCGTGCAACCTGTGTGGCGCTGCGCTTCGACAGGCTCAGCGCAGCGGAAATGGGGGCAGCGGATGTCGTGGTTGATCGAGCGGGGGCGAGAACGTCATCTACGCTCCATCAGTGCGCCGACGACGATCGCCTCCCTCACGGCGCGCGGAGAGACGAATCCTGCGGGTCTTGTGCGCCGCGACCGCGGCGTCGGGGCACTTTCTCGCCACGGATCCTTGGCACTGACGACGCCGAGGGCTTGATCCGCGGCGGACGCGATCACGCTCGAGGCCTGCGGGTGGTCGAGAGCGGCGAGCAGTGCCCCGGCCACGACGTGGATGTCCCTCTCCTCCGGTGCACGGCCCTCGAGCAGCAACGCCGCCGCCGCCGCGGCCAGGGAGCCGTCTGTCTTCGTGAATCTCAGCGATGAGATGTCCGTCAGCCGACTGCCCGAGAGCGCCGCGAGAGGCTCCTTGCCGAGCACGTGGAGCATCACCTCGACGGGCAGGGGCAGCTCGCCCTGGTCCGCCTCGCCCGGGTCCGCGAGCTCGAGCATGCGCCGCGCGATGTCCTCGCCGCCCATGCCCTCGGCCCCCGATCCGGTGGCCCGGGCGTATGCAGGGCCGAGGAACAGGGCAGGCAGGGCGTGGATGAACACCTCCCGGGCCAGCCCCTCCGGGGGCAGGGCGGCCTGGTAGCCGAGCTCCTCGAGGAGCCCGGCGTAGTGGTTCTCTATCTCGGGCTCCAGATCGGGCATCCTCCGGTACGCCCAGCGGGCCACGTCACGCGCGATCGCCGCCCAGGCCCTCGGGGAGGGGCTCCTGCCGGCCGATGCGTCGAAGGGCACGGCCCTGGTGGCCGCCAGCGTGGACAGGAGGCTGGGGTGCAGAAGCGCCGGCTGCTCCACGGGCAGGAACAGGGGCGCGTGCAGTGCCACCGCCCCCTTGTGCAGGAGGGCCTCGATCCGCGTGAGGAAGATTCTCGCGATGGCCACCCCCCGGGCATTGCGCTCCGCATGGCCGTCCACGCGGTGCTCCTCGACGCTGCGGGCGATGAACGCTGCCGCGGCGCGCATCCGCATCAGCGCGTCCGTCGAATCCGCGATGAGCCGGTAGGGGTCTGCGGCGCGGGGATCGTCGATGCCGGCCTGGATGGCGCGGCGCACCTCCTCGAGGGGGGTCGTGACGGTCTCGCCGATGAGCTGGTTGAACCGTGCGAGCCCCGGCCCGGAGCAGGCCCGCCCGAGCTCTGCCTCCTCGGCCGCGAGCTCATTGATCTCAACGATCAGGGCAGTGAGATCGGCCAGGTGCTCACCGAACGGGTCGACGAGCGGGTTGGTCTGCGGCAGCTCCTCCACCTCCGGGAAGGGCTCCGGTTCCCGGGGCAGGTCCTGGGCCTCGGCCTCCTTCCTGCGCTTGAGCCAGCGAAGGAACGTTGGCAGCAGCCAGAACAGGATCGCGGCCAGAACGTAGAGCAGGTTGAGAAGGAGCTTCTCGTTCATGGGCGGACGCTCATCGCTGGCCCGAGCGTGGCCGGAGGCTTTGCATGACCCGCCCCCCGCGCATGCGGAGCATCCGCGGGCGACGGACCGTGGGCGGCGGCTCCAGCGGTCCCGGGCGGCCCGTCGGCTGGAGGATCTCGGCGAGCAGGAGCCGCCTCACGAAGCCCCGGAAGTCCTTGATGTCAGCGGGCATGGCTCACGCTCCGGCTCTACTTCTTCTCATCGTCTCCCATGCTCGAGATGGACTGACGCATGATCGTGTCGGCCATGACGTTCTTCAGCTGGTAGTAGTCGATCACGCCGAGGTTGCCCTTGCGCAGGGCATCGGCCATGGCGATGGGCACCTTGGACTCGGCCTCGACGAGGCGTGCCCGCATCTCCTCCACGTTGGCCTTCATCTCCTGCTCGGCGGCCACGGCCAGCGCGCGGCGGCTCTCTGCCTGGGCCTGCGCGATCATCTTGTCCGCCTCGGCCTTCTCGGTGTTGAGCTTGGCGCCGATGTTGGCACCCACGTCCACGTCCGCGATGTCGATGGAGAGGATCTCGAACGCCGTTCCCGCGTCCAGCCCCTTGGAGAGCACGTTCTTGGAGATGCGGTCCGGGTTCTCGAGCACCTGCTTGTAGTCGCCCGACGAGCCTATTGTGGAGACGATCCCCTCGCCGACGCGGGCGACCACGGTCTCCTCTCCCGCGCCTCCGACGAGCCTTTCGATGTTCGTGCGCACGGTGATGCGGCAGATGGCCATCAGCTGGATGCCGTCCTTGGCCACGGCGGCGATCTTCGGGGTGGTGATGACCTTCGGGATGACCGACATCTGCACCGCCTCGAACACGTTGCGGCCTGCCAGGTCGATGGCCGCGGCCCTCTCGAACGAGAGCTCGATGTTGGCCTTGTCCGCACTGATGAGCGCCAGGATGACGGTCTCGATGTTCCCGCCGGCCAGGACGTGGGCCTCCATGTTGTCCACCTTGATGTCCAGGCCCGCCTTGACGGCCATGATGCGCGGGTTGACGATCTTGTGGGGCGGGATGCGGCGCAGCCGCATGCCGATGAGCTGGACGATGCCGATGGGCGCCCGCGACGACCAGGCCGCGATCCACAGCCTGACGGGGATGATCCACAGGAACACAAGGAAGCCGATCACCGCGAAGATGATGACGAGCACGGTCAGTCCGAGATCCAGCCCGGGCAGGGGTCCGCCGGCCAGGATGTGCGAGAAAAGGAGCGATCCCATGGTTTCCTCCTGCGGCTCGGCGCTCAGCCGTCGCCGCTGTGCAAGACCTCGACAACGATGCGGGGCCCCTCCGCCTCGATGACGCGGATCCGGGTTCCCTTTTCGATGAACTCCCCGTCGGCGGTCACGTCGACGCGTTCGTCGTCGATGAGGGCCGCGCCCGAAGGCCTGAGCGTGGTCAGGGCGACGCCCTCACGGCCGACGAGCGCCTCGCGGCCCACGCTCACGGCGCTGGCCGAGCCCTTGAGGTTCTTCTCGAGCCTGAAGCGCCGGCCCACGCGCGTGTTCATCATGATCCACACCGAGGCCACCGCTGATCCCAGCGAGGCCGCGAGGACGACGATGCCGGCGATGGGGCCGAACGTGATCCACGTGTACACGATGTCGCCGATGAGGATGATTCCCCCCAGGATGCCGATGAAGCCGAATCCAGGGATGACGAACACCTCGATTGCCACGCAGGCAAAGCCGGCGAGGAACAGTCCGAATGCCAGGAGCAGGGCGGGAACGTTTTCCACCGTGAACGAGCCTCCCTCGGGTCCAGGATATCTGTATCACCAGTGCCGGACGCGATCAATCGGCTCTGCGCCGGGGGTCCTTCTCGCGGACGATGATCCTGTCGCCCTCGATGCGCACCACCACGACGCGCTCGCGCCTGTCGATGAAGTCGCCTTCCGTGACGGCCCCGACGCTGACCCCTGCCAGGCGGACCTTTCCCGCAGGCCTGAGGATCGTCAGGGCCGTGCCCTCGTCGCCCACGGCCACGGACGCCGGCCTGCCCCCGTCTCTGTGCGACGCCCCGAGCGGCAGCCGGGCCCGCAGGACGAGCGGACCTCCGACCCGGGTGTGGGGAAGGGCGATGGCCGCGAGGGCGAAGGCAGCCACCGCACCGGCGATGGACGCGAGAACGCGCAGGAACGCGGTCTGCAGCACCCCCGAGGGGAGGGAGATCTCGAGCGGCATGGCCACGAGGGCCAGGACGAGGCTCGCGAGCACCGCCGTGGCTCCGAGCACTCCCACGACTCCGAAGCCGGGGGTCACGAAGACCTCCACCACGAGCAGCGTCACCCCGACGCCGAACAGCAGGAGCTCCTCCCAGCCGGCAAGGTGGACCACGAGATGGCCGAGGAAGAACACGAGCAGGCAGGCGATGCCCGCGATGCCCGGGATGCCGAAGCCGGGAACGCGCAGCTCGATGAGGATGCCCAGGATCCCGATCGCCATCAGCAGGCCCGAGACGGCGGGGTGCGTGAGCACCCGCGCGACCTTCTCGGCCCAGTTGGGGCCGGGCCGCTGCACGTCCGCGCCGTCCATGTGCAGCTTGACCAGCAGGTCGTCCAGGTCACGGGCCCCGAGGTCGGCCACGCCGAGCTCCAGCGCCCGGTCCGTGATCAGCGTGAGCAGCTTGCCCTTCTCGACGATTCCCTCGATCTCCACGTCCACGTCCACCATGGCCTCGGCGATGTCGCCTCGACGGCCGTTCGCATGTGCCGTCGAGGCCATCTCGGCGCGGAAGTACGAGATCACCTTCTCGTCCATGGGCCGAGAGCCGCCGGCCGGACCGATCGAGACGGGAGTGGCCGCACCGATCGAGCCGCCGGGGGAAATGGCGATCGTGTCGCAGGCGTACGAGATGAGCGCGCCTGCGCTGATCGCCCGCGGGTGGATGAAGGCCACGGTCCTGACCTCGGTCTCGAGGAGCGCGTCCCGGATCATGAGCGCCGCGTCCACCCGTCCGCCCGGCGTGTTGATGTCCAGGATCACGAGATCCACGCCCGCCGTGCGGTCCAGCGTGCGCAGGATGAACGGGGCGATCCCCAGATCGATCACCTCGAACACTTCGATGACCACGACGCGCCGTCCGATCCCGCCGCCGCTCTCGGGTCCCGCGACCTCCTGCTCGGTGTCGGGCGGTGCGGGGGCCACGGGCGGTGCGGCCGCGATCCCGGCCCAGCCCGCGACAGCAAGGGCAGCGAAGGCGATGAGGCGGGTCGTTTTCCAGTCAGGGGCCCGGTGCAATCCATCCTCCCGGTTGCGGGTCCACTGTCTTATACATCCCCTGCCCGATCGGCGCCACAGCCCCGGCCGCCATGCTGCATTAATTAGAATTGACTACACGTTCGACCTCGTTCAGAATATAGATGCCTTCTAGACTGGGGCGAGTGCCGCTCTGGAGTTGCAGGACTCTCTTCCGGGGAGGGAAACGAGATGAGAAAAACGTTTGTTTCCACGATGATGGTCGCGTTGCTGGGCCTCGCGGTCCTGGCGGTTGCGCCAGAGGCAAAGGCGCAGGGCACGCAGGTCAAGCCGTACCTGCTCTTTGTCTTCGACACCTCCGGATCGATGGTGCGCAGCACCTCGGGCGCGGCCACCAACGGGGATGGAAGCTGGGATCCCTGGGGGTCGCGCTGGTGCTGTCCCGGCGATGACCTTGACGGCGACACCATCTGGAACGACAGCCGGATGTGGATCTCGAAGGAGGCCATTCGAAAGATGGTGGCGGCCACGGGTGACATCACCTTCGGCCTGATGAAGTTCCCCCAGCGCTTCAGCCCGGCGAGCAATCTCGGGGGCGTTCTCTACCGCTACAACCAGACGCCGAGCGGAACGGATCAGCTCTGCTACTCCGGCTGGACGACGACGGGCGGCTCCTACTGCTCCTCCTCGAACATCAACGAGTTCCTCTCCGTGCCCTTCGCGAGCGAGAGCTCCGACGACGTCTACGAGTGGGTCAACCACACCGAGTATGTGGGAGGCGTCCACGTCGAGCATGAGCTCAGGGGCAACGGCACGACGCCGCTCGCCTGGACCATCGGACAGGCCGGTGACTACTTCGAGGGCTCGGGCCTGTTCGGATCCGTGCGCGTCCTACCCGTGGACGCCTACCGCGGCTGCAGGCCGTACTACGCGGTCGTACTGGCTGACGGCGACAACACCTCCACCTGCGGAAGCAACCCCGTGACCGAGGTCGCCAACCTGTGGACCCTCAGGCCCGGCGTGGATCCGGCCTGCACCGTGCACGCCGACTGTCCCGGCGACTACCCCACGTCGCCCTGGGGGGCGCGGTGCGTGGCGGGCCAGTGCCAGTACCACGTCTACACCTACGTCATCGGGATGGCGTACAGCTCGACCTCGCTCAACCAGATGGCGGACGCGGGCGACGACGGCCTCGTCAACGGCACGGCGACGGCGTTTCGCGCCGACAGCGAGGCCGGGCTCTCGGCCATCCTCAGCTCGATCGTTCGCGACTCCGTCCTCATCGAGATCTGCAACGATCTGGACGACAACTGCAACGGCCTCGTGGACGAGGGCTTCACGAAGTACTGCGACCTGCACGACGTCCACGGCGGCGGCGCCACCTCGTCTCTCATCTACTGCCTCGATCCCGGCGAGACCGTCTGTGACTACCTCGACGACAACTGCGACGGCTCGGTGGACGAGGGGCTGCTCAACCTGTGCGGCACGTGCGGCACGCTGACCGAGGTGTGCGACGGCGTGGACAACGACTGCGACACGCTCGTCGACGAGGGTGGCGTGTGCAGCGGCTGC
>JAFDER010000636.1 GCA_019310245.1 Deltaproteobacteria bacterium | reverse complement strand
CGATCGCGTGTTCGTGCGGCTCGAGCTGCCCGCCTTCAGCCTCGTGGCGTTCGGCGACCGGCAGGTGCCGGCCGTGGGGCTCCTGGGCCTGAACGCAGGGGTGGGCTTCCGCTTTTAAATCAGTTTGCTGTGGTGATGGGACGCGCCCCGTGTCGGGGGCGCGCCCGGAGAGTCGCCAGCCTAGATGCAGATGCCGAGGTCGGCATCGCTCTCGGAGCCGATGGCCGTGCAGGTCCCGGCGCTGCAGGCATGCGTATCGTCGCAGAAGGACTTGCAGAAGAAGCCGTCGGTCTCGTTGCCGTAGCAGCCCATGGAGCTCGTGCAGCCGCTGCTGCTGTCCGAGCACTCGTCGCCCAGGGCGCCCGTGCCCACGGGGATGCACATCAGGATGTCGCAGCCGCCCGAGGCGATGGGACCGTCATGGATGCACATCTGGGCGTCGGGGCAGCCGTTGGTCGTGCCGGCCGAGTCGGTCTCGAAGAGATCGCAATCAACGGCGTCGGGGCAGCCGATGTCGCAGGCGTTGTAAGGCACCGAGCCCGAGCCCGTGCAGGGCGACGGCATGGTGAAGGTGACGCTCACCGAGCACTCGCGGCCCGCCATGGTGCAGTCCGAGGAGTCCACGCACCACTCGTAACAGTAGCCCGTCTCGTCGCCCGAGCGCGTGAGGCAGGACGTGCCGCCGCGGCACTGTCCGGCGCTGTCGCACTCGCCCTCGACGTCGACCGTGCCCGTTCCGGACACGCAGTTCTCGATCACGACACACGTTGCCGTATCCACCTGGAAGTCGCAGATGAAGGCGGGCATGCAGCCGCACTGCTCGACGATGTTGCAGATCCCGCCGCTGGGAGCGGTCAGGCCCGTGCACGCATCATCGTCCACCTCTGTGGGGACATCGACCGGAACATCCGGCGGCACCTCGGTAGGTGTCTCGGTGACCGGATCCGGCGTGAGGTCCGGGTCGTCCATGGCGTCCGCGTCCGGGAGCGGGTCGTTGCCGTTGTCGTCGCAGCCCGCCAGGTAGAGCGGAGCCGCGAGCATGATAAGTGCCAAGAGCTTCTTCATCACAGTCCTCCTTCTGATTATTTCTAGACGAGTCGAGCTCGTCCCCAATTCAATATGTGCTATGCGAATGGACCCAAGTTTCAGGGCTCTTGTAATATGTCATACAGTTAAAGGTTGTCAAGTCAGTGCACGGGCGCAGGAGACGGGAGGCGTGAGCGTGAGGAAAACTCCCGGATTACCGGGACTTCAAGTCACTCCTCGTCGTCCTCGACCACGTCGTCGTCGTCCGAGCGAGTGCCCTCCTGGGCCCCGGCGTTCTTGAGCGCGGCGCGGACGAAGTGGTCGAACAGGGGGTGGGGCCGCAGCGGCCGCGACTTGAACTCCGGGTGGAACTGGCAGGCGATGAAGTAGGGATGATCGGGCAGCTCGATCATCTCCACGAGATCGAGATCCGGGTTGATCCCGCACAGCGACATCCCCTTGTCCTGCAAAGCATCGCGGTAGTCGTTGTTGAACTCGAAGCGGTGGCGGTGCCGCTCATC
Source organism: Deltaproteobacteria bacterium (assembly GCA_019310245.1). Lineage (GTDB taxonomy): Bacteria > Myxococcota_A > Polyangia > DRWM01 > DRWM01 > JAFDER01. The sequence continues at coordinate 600 of JAFDER010000636.1, read as the reverse complement.
GACGCTCTTGGCGTTGTAGACCTTCTGGGCGAGGCTCCCCACCTTGATGCGGCAAGGGTAGGCGCCGAGCCTCATGGTGCCTCCCTTGTCGGTGACGTCCTCCTGCTCCTTCATCAGGTGGATCACCGGGTCGGGGGTGTGGGGCTTGAACTCGGAGGAGTTCGCCGACTTGAGCCCCGCCACGTTGCGCGCGAACTCGATGACGGCGATCTGCATGCCCAGGCAGATGCCGAAGTAGGGCACGCGCCCCTCGCGCGCGAAGCGTGCGGCGGCGATCTTGCCCTCGATGCCCCTGTCCCCGAAACCGCCCGGGACGAGGATCGCGTGGACGCTCTCGAGCATCCCGGTGCCGTCCTTCTCGATCTGCTCGGAGTCCACGTACTCGATGTTGACCCGTGCGCGACTGGCCAGTCCCCCGTGGACGAGGGCCTCGTGCAGGGACTTGTACGAGTCCTTGAGATGAACGTACTTGCCAACGATGGCGATCGTGACCTCGCTCTCGGGTGCGAGCAGGGCGTCCTCGATCTTCTTCCACTTCGCGAGCCGGGAGGCGCGGCTCCAGATGTTCAGTCCGTCGGCGATGAGCTTGTCGACGCCCTG
>JAFDER010000635.1 GCA_019310245.1 Deltaproteobacteria bacterium | reverse complement strand
CAGCGGCCACGTCGGAGGGAGGCTCGGGGTAGACGATGAAGCCGCCATTGCCCGCGCCGGTGGGAGTGAAGTACCCCGTGACCACGTCGATCTCGGCGCCGGACGCGTCGAGCAGGACCAGCTCGCGGGCCTGGCCTCCCAGGGTCGCAGAGGGGTCGTCGAACGTTGGTCTCTCGAAGACGAAATCCGGGTACACGACGCCCACGCTGGCCCAGTCGTGGAAGACGTGATCCGGGGGGTACGAGACGTCGCCGCTCGTGCTCACGCCCAGGGCCCTCATGTACAGGGCGTTGTACGTGTAGTCGCTGACCCAGGTTGGCTCGCAGTACGACATGAAGTCGAACGTCCTCGAGGGATCCTTGACCCCGCTGTAGATCACGTCGAGGCCCCAGGTGCCGATGCCGCCTCCCGTGTGGGGGTAATCCGGATCGGGCCCGGGCGCATCGCACGGAGCGTGCTCGCGACCGTGGGCATGGCCGACCTCGTGGACCAGGGTCTCCGCCGAAGCCGAGCGGACGAACCCCACGCCGACCGAGGCACGCATCCCCGCGTTGTCCGGGCTGCCGGCCACGTGGCTCATGCCCGTCGTGCACCCGTCGCGGCAGTAGGCGTCGAAGTACGTGGCCGGATTGACCAGCCCGTAGTAGTACTCGTCGTACGCGGCGCCGCGCGTCTCGCGCACCCCGGTGATGTGGCCCAGGAGGGTGGACCAGTTCGCGCCGGAGTCGTCCCCGACCACGTAGGCGTAGTCGGTGGGCTCGCCCACGGTGACCTCGACCTCGGCGTGCGGGTACTCGGCGTAGAGGTAGTCGCGGTACATCCTGACGACGCCCTCCGAGGTGTCCGGCAGGCGTCCCGTGCCGTCGCCGTTGTAGCGCACGGGGATCAGGACGACCCTCAGCGGTCCGTAGGCGTTGGCCGGATCAAGGGCGATCGTCCCGGTCCCGGGCCAGCGAGAGCCGTCCGTCGTGCCGGAGCCGCTGCCGCCGTCCTCGACGAGCTGGATGCTGTACTCCAGGTCGTCGACCACGTACCGCCCGGGGAAGAACACGTTGATAGTGGAGGCCAGGTTGGCGTCGCGCGAGTCGACCTGCACGTAGCTCCTGCCGATGATCACGGGCGAGCCGATCGAGGCCGACTGCAGCTGCACCACGGCCTTCACCGCACGCGCCGTCCAGCCGGTCTGCATCCGCACGTTGATGCGCATGAGCCCGTCCCTGCCCTCGATCACCGGCACGGGCCGGGAGCCGCGCGGGACCTCCGTGCCTCCATCCATGAGCGGCACCTTCACTCCCTGCCAGATGGAGACCTGCGTGATGTCGAGGCCGCTCGCCGGATCTCCGGCAGGGCCGTCGTGCGAGTGGAACTGGAGCTCCACGTGGTCCACCGAGCCTCCGGCCCCCGCCCCGTAGTCGTGCACGCACAGGTTCCAGTCGCCTGCCGCGTCCTCGCCGTGGAACGCGGAGAGGACGCCCGGGCTCGGGCTGTACGTGCAGATGTCGTCGTCCTCGCACACCTCGCCGCTGGCGCCCATCTCGGCTCCCAGGTTCTCGGCGTCGTGCTGGGCCGTGTCGTCGAAGACGATGGGATGCGTGGAGGTGAACCTGGGCGAGCCGCCCGTCACGGCGACCGGGTTGTCCGGGCGGTGCATGATGGCCGTCCGCGTCCCCGTGGGGCTCTCGAGCATGAAGGCCAGGTTCTCGGCATTGACGTGATCCACGCCCATCTGCACGGCGAGCTCGCCGACGATGCACGAGTCCGGCACGTTGATCGTCACGCAGACCTTCACGGCCTCGTCTCCGTCGTCCGGGATCAGGAGATTCGGGACGGGATAGCTCGTGTACGTCCTGAAGCACTGGTCGGCCAGGGCCGGATCGGGCAGGCAGGCGCCCTCGGTACAGCCGAACTCGCACGCGGTCTCGGTGCCCGGATAGACGCACCTGCCGTCCACGCACTCCCCGGGGCTGCCGTACTCCCGGATCGTGCTCCCGTCCGCGCACTCGTCCTGGGGCGGCGTGAAGCACGTGGGGCCGTCGCAGCTCTCCACGTAGCCGTTCTTGTTCTCGTCGCATCCGGCAAGGGCGAGGACCACCAGGACGGCAAGGAGGGTCCGCATGTCATGCACCATGGTCAACCTCGAGATGGTCA
>JAFDER010000172.1 GCA_019310245.1 Deltaproteobacteria bacterium | reverse complement strand
GTCGCCGAAGCTGATGCCGTGCGTGTCCTGCGCGAAGAGCAGAACGGCGGTGGGCAGGAACCAGGTGTAGACGTCGTACGATCCTCCCAGCATGGCGTCCAGGGTCGTGAGCGCGTCGGAGTAGGTCTGGGCTTTTCCCCAGGAGAACTCGTAGTACGCCAGGTACGCGTACACGTCCAAGTTGTAGCTGTCCGCGCCCCAGAGGCCCAGGAAGCTCATCATGGCATAGTACTTGTCGTAGATGATGCCGATGCGCGTCACGTCGCCGAAGAACGAGTCGTACGTCGTAGCGTAGGAGCGCTCGGCGTTCGACTGGGTCAGGATGGCCTGGTAGAAGTTGATGATCATCCGGTTGGCCTGGCCCATCTCCTCGTTGAACTCGTCGCGCAGGTTGTAGAAGCAGAAGAGATCGCACTCCTCCTCCGTGACGCCGAGGAGCCTGAGGTCGTTCTCCAGATCCTCCTCGTTCCAGTCCAGGGTCCAGAGCTCCAGGAACCGGCGCAGGGGGAACGTGGCGCCGAACGCGGAGTTCGGGTAACCCCAGGTCTCCCAGTACTGCCGGTAGGAGCGGAAGTTTCTGAACTGGTACATCCAGTCGTAGTACTGGATGTGGTTCATGACGTGCTCTGAGGGCGTGACGCCCAGGTCGAACGTGTTGACCAGCGGGCTCAGCGGCCTGTGGTAGTCGTTCGCGAAGAGCATCGCGTTCTCGGGGTGCCCGGGGCACTCCTCCGTCGTCGGGTCGCAGGGGTCGTCGCCGTTGGCCGGATGGTTCCACTCGGGGTGGAGCATCCGGATGAGCTCATCGTCCGTCTCCTCGTCCACCTCTTCCTGCGAGTCGTACCTGTAGCCGTAGATGAGCGTGGCCCAGTCGTAGGGCCAGTAGCCCAGGTCCGCGCCCGCCTCGGCGAAGTGGTGCACGTAGTCCATGACCGAGGAGGATGGGCCGTACTCGTCCTCGCCGTCCGGGCCGCAGCCCGTGCACTTGGCGTAGTGCTTGGAGTCCACGCTTCCGTAGAAGTTGTGCCACTGGCCGATGTTGTGGCCCAGCTCGTGGATCGACGTCTGGTGCGAGATGCGCCAGCGCACGTCGTCCTCCCACTCCTCGAACGTTTGCCACGTGCCGTCTGACTTGCACCGCTGGTTGATCCACGCGATGGAGCCCAGGAGCGACGGGCCGTCCACGAGGCAGATGCCGTGCATGCCGGCCGCGACCTCGCGGTCCTGCATGAGCTGGTGGTGGGCGCTCATCGAATCCTTGGAGCGATTGATGAAGTCCAGGCCCTTCTCGATGGCCGCATCGCCGAAGAACGAGTCCGTGCCCCAGGGGCTCTCGATCGAGTCCAGGCTCGCCGCGATGTTCCAGAACTCCTGGTCCCGCTCCATGAGGTCCTGGCGGATCGTCTGCATGTCGGCGAGGCCGGCCTCGCGGCCCGAGTAGACGAACGTCTGGTAGGGCGGGTAGAAGTAGCGCACGTCGTTGAGAAGCATGTGGTAGTACTCATCGAACTCGGGCGTGTGCTCGGGTACCCAGTCCTCCGGCTCCTGGTCCATGTACGAGACCATCTTGGAGAACAGGGTGGTGTTCTGCAGCTCGTTCCTCACGTCGTCGGAGATCACGGGCCGGATCTCGCCCGCCGTGCAGGCGGTTCCCTCCTCGTCGAACGCGTCGGAGATCTGCTCGAGCAGGTCCCGCGCCACGTACGTGTACCAGTGCAGGCCCTGCCAGTTGTTGAAGTTGAGCGTGGCGTTGATGATCTCGCCGGTGCGCGGCTCCATCCAGCTCGGGCCGTAGCCCAGCCAGGGGATGTCCGTGAACGGGTTGTTGTGCCAGACGACGAACGAGTAGCGGATGTCGCCGAACTTGCGCACGACGTCGCCCTCGTCCGCGTCGTAGAAGTTGACGCGCGCCTCGACGCCGGCCCTGTCGAAGACCTGGTTGGCGTGGTAGGCCACGGACTCGTACACGCTCATGCCGTCGGGATGGTCCTCGTTCGTGTACTCGGGGTTCTGGACCGCGTACTCGCGCGGCACGTCGATCATGTAGAAGTCGATGGGGAGGTTCGGGTTGTAGCGCGACAGGTACTTGGTCGCGCCCATGAACCCGGTTTCCTCGTCCTGGTAGTTGTGCACGACGTAGTTCCAGATGCCGAACTTCCTGACGTACTTGCCCTTCTCCTTGATGGGCCGCGTCACGTACGCATCTTCCGTATTCTCGGGATCCGCGCGGCGCCACAGCGAGTACTTGATGTCCACGGTCTGCGTGTCCGTGTCCAGGCGGAAGTTCATCAGGGAGCCGTATCTCACGTCCACGGCGTAGGTCAGGCGGGTCGTCCACTCCATGTAGTCGCCCCTGTCCCAGTCCACGCAGCTGTCGGTGTCGTCGTTGTCAGGGTCGGCGCACCCGAAGTTGGTCTCGTGCGCCACGGTGTCGACGTAGTGGAATGAGTTCGGCACGAGGCTCGAGGACATGAGCGTCATGGCCGGGGAGACGGCCCAGTCATAGTACCAACTCACCTTGGACAGGTCGCTGAACGCGCCGTCCTCGGGGTTGAACTTGAAGTACTGCCGCCTCTCCCAGTCGCGCTCCTTGTACTCCTCGATGTAGTTCGTGACCTCGCCGTCCAGGTTCCGGCGAAGCTGGATGTCCACGTGATCGCCGTCGTACTCCTGCAGGACGCGGGGAGCCAGGTCCGCGGCGTCGCGGGGATCGACGAGGTTCGGCGTCTCGCTCTCCTCGTCGTATCCGCCGAACACGATGCCGTCCACGATCTGCATCGTGTTGCGCGAGAAGCCGAAGCGCACGTACTTCACGTCGCCCTGCAGCCCCGGGAAGATGTCCGAGATCGGGGCGGGCACGGACACGGCCGCGACGCTCAGGCCCAGGAGCCAGCCGTACTCCTCCTCGGCCGCGTTCGGGTTGGCCCGCGTGAGGAAGTCCTTGTCGAGGTAGATGTTCTCGCTGAAGGTCTCGAACCGCGTGTCGCGGTGCTGCACGCAGGTCGAGGTGACCAGGATGCAGACGGCGATCGCGGCGATGTTAAAAATGCGCGTTTTCATGGCTAACCTCCCTCTCCACTATCGCAGCCAGGAGAAGACCTGGTCGATCATGTTGTTCGACACGTAGATCTTCGTCTGGGCGTCAATGTCCGTGATGGACGTGATGAACAGGCGGTTCTCGCTGTACCTGATCTCGATGTTGCAGTCGTAGCCGCCGTCCTCGATCTCGTCGATCAGCTCGTCGGCGTAGTCGCCGATGCGCACCGGCAGACCGCAGAGGTAGAACTGGCCGAAGAAGCTCGAGCCCACGACGCCCGTGATCTCGCGCTCCTCGGACCCGTAGCTCACGGGCTGGAGGTAGAAGCCCGCGCCGATGGTCGGCCCCGTGAGGGAGAACCAGTCGGCCTGCACGAACTCCTGGTGAGGCCCCTCGAGCGGGACCCAGTAGCCCGTGATGGAGCTGGCCTCCATGTAGGGCGCCAGCACCTGCGCGGTGACCGAGGAGCTCAGCGTGATGTCGAGCACGGCGCGCCTCGTCTCGGGCACCAGGCGGTTGACCGTGACGGTGCCCTGTGCACCCAGGCCCAGGCGCGGCGAGGTCAGGAGGTGCGTGAAGGTGAAGTAGTCGCGTGCGGGGTCGCTCGGAGTGGGCAGCGAGGCGTCCGCGTACAGCACGTTCTCCATTCGGCTCGAGCCCTGCTGGAAGTTGATGAAGTGCCAGCGGTCGTCGTTTCCGCCGTAGTACATGAGGACCGTGTAGTTCTCGCCGCCGCTCGGGATCACCATGGTGGCGAACACGCGGTCGGGGCTGTTCGCGTTGGGGCTGAAGTTGATCTGGTCGTCAAGGAGCGCCGTGCCTCCGTTGAAGTACTGGCCCATGGCCCGCTCGAAGTGCATGACGTAGAAGCTCGGATCCGAGAGCTTCTGGGGCACGTCGCCGCCGAGCGCAGCGGCGACGTAGTCCATGACCGTGCTTGCGAGCGGCATGGTGGGCCGTCCCGAGGAGTGCGTGGCGCAGGAGTCGTACACGCCGTCCGCGTTGCCGTCCTCCTCGCAGAACGCGGCCCAGATGGAGCCGGGCCTGAGGCGGTCCGGGTAGCGGGTGTCCACGGTAGTGGGCAGGAGCGTGTCGCCCGGGACTCGTATCTTCTCCACTCCCGTGAGATCCGTGGTGGTCAGGCTGGGCACCTCGTCGCGGATGGCCGCGTCCAGGCCCGCCTTGAAGTAGCCCAGGACCTCGGAGTAAGGCATGGAGAACGCCCCCTCGTAGCCCGCGTTCAGGCTCAGGATCGCCGTCGTGTCGCCGTCCTGCAGGACCGGGTCCAGGCCGACGATCTCGTCCACATCGAGGCCGGAGCGCTCGAAGTAGAGGAGCACGCCTCCGAACGCGACGTTGATGTACTCGTAGCCGTAGACCGACCTGATCTGGGCCATCTCCAGGCTGTCGTCCTCGGTCAGGCAGTTGTCTCGCACGTGGGCCCAGGTCGTCCCGTAGGTGACCGAGCAGTCCGGGATGCCCGCGGCCGTGGTGCCGGATATCGTGGGCGTGACGCCCGAGACCGAGGCGGCGCCCATGCCGATGGTGAAGGGCCGCTTGATCGAGAGCTGCAGGTTGACGATGTGCCACTGGATGGGCTCGAGCACGATGTAGGCGTTCACGCTCGTGAACACGAGCACGGGCAGGGTGCCTGACATGATGATGTAGCAGGACCCGGCCTCCACGCAGTCCACCGAGCCGGGGTCGTCGATCTGCGTTCTGAAGGTCCGGATGAGCTCCTGGTCAATCGCCCTCATGTTGTTCTCGGAGCGCGGGTCGCGGGCCCCGCCGTCGCCGCGTGCGAGCGGCGTGGTGCCCTTGAGGATGGGCTCGTTGACCTCGAAGACGAAGGCGTCTCCGCCGGCCTCGGGCACGGTCTCGATCGTGCCCAGGTAGCCGGAGCGGAACATCATGGAGTCGATCTCGCGCGTCTGGGTGTCCCACCACGTGATGACCTCGTAGTAGTCGCCCCAGGCCGCGATGCCGTCGCCGTAGTACAGCGCCTGGCAGAGCATCTCGGGCGTCTGCGCCTCGTCCACCGTGAGGCCGGACCAGTCGTCGCCTCCGCGCATGTCGAGGCCGCCTCCGCCCTGCATGGGGATGATGGGCTGCGCCACCATCCAGACCTGCTTGGTCGCGATCTCCGAGTCTGAGCACACCTCGACCGTGATGCCCGGGTCGTACTCCAGGGTCTCGTCGATGAAACCCTTGGCGCCGTTGTAGAAGCCGGCGTTGTTCACGAACCCGTTGGCAATGCCCGGGTCGAAGTCGCTCGGCAGTTTCTTGTACACCTCGTCGGGCTTGTCGCAGGCCGTCGCCATGAAAGCGCAGACCACGACGCCGAGAAGCACGTGCCTCATATCACCCTCCTTGTGAATTGTGACATTACGTTGTCGCTGGAATTGAGAGATGGTCCCTCTCCCGTTCTTCTCGGGAACAAAGCGCAAGGAACCCTATTTGTCAAGGCTATAGTTGATGTAGAGAGTATACCGTTAAATTACTGGCGGGTTCTCACATGGTGATCAGGGGATCCGTGTCCTTGAGCTTCTTGATGTGTGCGCGGGCCTCGGAGATGGTGAAGATCGAACCGGTCACGAGGACGTCCCCCCCTTTTTTCCGGGCGTCCGCGCGCGCCCGGTCCACGGCGCGCGCGACCGAGTCTATCCGTATGGCCTTGATTTTCCTGGGGTAGTCCCGGGGCATGAGGGCGCGGGGCACCCCCGGGGCCGTGACGTAGAGCCGGTGCGTGATGGGCTCGAGCAGCGTCAGCATCCGGGTGATGGGCTTGTCGGCCATGCCTCCGAACACGAGGTGGAAACGCCGGCCCTTCATGGTACGCACCAGTGACCTGAGCCCGTCGGGGTTGTGGGCGCAGTCCAGGATGGTCTCCGGGTCGCGGGCCACGCGCTCGAGCCGGCCCGGCCAGCGCACGGAGCGCAGGCCGGCGCGCAGGGCCTGCTCGTCCAGGGGGTAGCCGTGCGTCCGGAGCATGTCCGCGAGGGCCACGGCCACGGCCGCGTTTCCGACCTGGTGCCGGCCCGGCAGCCTCGTGCGGATGCCTTGGATCGAGGCTCCCGGGCCCTCGTAGTCGAACGTCCCGTCCTCCCGGTCCTCGAAGGAGTACTCCCTGCCCGGGCGCCACAGCTCGCAACCCAGCCTCCTGGCCCGGCGCTCGATCACCCTGCGTGGCGCGTCCGGGATCCGGCCCAGCACCACGGGCACGCCCGGCTTGAGGATCCCCGCCTTCTCGCGTGCGATGGCGGTGAGGGTGGGTCCGAGGATGCGCAGGTGCTCGAGCGAGATCGACGTGATGGCCGTCGCCCTCGGCAGGAGCACGTTCGTGGCGTCGAGCCGGCCGCCCATGCCCACCTCGACCACGGCCAGGTCCACATCGCGCTCGGCGAACCACCTGAACGCCATGAGGGTCGTGATCTCGAAGAACGTGAGCCACGGGATGTCGCCCCGCGCCACGTGCGCGTCCAGGGCCTTGAACAGCCTCACCACGTCGGAGCGCGGGATCTCCCTGCCGTCCACGCGCATGCGCTCGGTGTATCGGTGCAGGTGCGGCGAGGTGAACATCCCCGTGCGCCAGCCGGCCTTGCGCGCGTACGCGGCGAGCATCGCGGTGACCGAGCCCTTGCCGTTCGATCCGGCCACGTGCACCGCGCTGAGCGACCTCTGCGGCGAGCCCAGGCCCCTGGCCGCGTCCTCCACGCGCTCGATGCAGAACTTCGCGTCCTTGCCCGCCCGGGCGTAGAGCTCCCTCAGGATGTCGCGGTAGGTGGCCATGGATCGGCGCGGCTAGCCGAAGCGCTGCTGCAGCTCGAGAAACTGGTAGAACTCGGCGAGGTCCTCCATGCTCGTGACGTGCAGGCGGCCCTCGGCGAGCGGGGCGATGATCTTCTTCTTCGCGAGGGTCTTGAGGGTTTCCTTCACGTCCTCCTTCGTGACCTCCACCTGCGAGGCGATGGAGTCCGGATCGAACCTGACCACGATGCCGTCCTTCGTCTCCTCGCCCTTGTCCTCGATGAGCCGGATCAGGCCGAGCACCACGCGCGCCTGCGGGTTGTTCTGCATGAGGATGGAGATGAGGTCGTCCGCGGCC
>JAFDER010000016.1 GCA_019310245.1 Deltaproteobacteria bacterium | reverse complement strand
GAGAAGGTCGACCAGCAGGCCGTGCCGACCGATCTCCTGCATCTCGTGCCCATCACGTTTGCAAGGCAGCACCGCGCGATCCCGGTCCACCAGGCCGGGGAGTTCGTGGTCGTGGCCGTCGCTGACCCCCTGGACGAGACGGCCCTCGACGACGTGCGCACCCTGGTGAACCAGCCCGTGCTTCCCGCCGTGGTCCCCCCTTCACAGATCTCCGAGGCGATCAACGAGCTGTACGAGAGGTCGGGGGTCGGCGACGAGCTCGAGGAGAAGGAGGAGGAGAAGGAGGACGACCTCCAGGACATCCTGGACCTCACCGACGAGGCGCCGATCATCCGGTGGGTCAACTCCCTGTTCTACCAGGCGGTGAGGCAGAGGGCGAGCGACATCCACATCGAGCCCAGCGAGCGCGACGTGGTGGTCAGGTACCGGATCGACGGGGTCCTGTACGAGATCAAGACCGCGAACCGCGGCTACCTGCCGTCCATCATCTCCCGCGTCAAGATCATGAGCGGGCTGAACATCGCCGAGAAGAGGCTGCCCCAGGACGGGCGCATCTCGCTGAAGATCGCGGGCAACAGCATCGACGTGCGCGTCTCCACGATCCCCACGAGCCACGGCGAGCGCGTGGTGATGCGGCTGCTCGACAAGTCCACGGTCCAGCTCGACCTGACGGATCTGGGCTTTGCCCAGAGCACGTACGGCATCCTCAAGGGCCTCATCCGCAGGAGCCACGGGATCATCCTCGTCACGGGACCCACCGGCTGCGGGAAGACCACGACCCTGTACGCGGCCCTGAGCCAGATCAACAAGCCGGACATCAACATCCTCACCGTCGAGGATCCGGTCGAGTACGACATCCGCGGCATCAGCCAGATGCAGGTCAATCCCAAGATCAACCTCACCTTCGCCTCGGGCCTGCGCCACTTCCTGCGCCAGGATCCGGACGTCATCATGGTGGGCGAGATCCGTGACCGCGAGACGGCGGAGATCGCGCTCCATGCCTCGCTCACGGGCCACCTCGTCCTGAGCACGATTCACACGAACGACGCCGCGGGGGCCCTCACACGCCTCGTGGAGATGGGCGTGGAGCCGTTCCTCGTGGCTTCGTCCATGCTGGCCATCCTGGCCCAGAGGCTCGTCAGGGTCCAGTGCCCGTCCTGCCAGCGGCCCGTGGAGGCGTTGCCGGGCAAGCTGCACCAGGGGGGCGTGACGCAGGAGAGGCTGGCGGGCCCCTGGGTGCGCGTGCCGGACGGTCCGTACACCACGGAGCTGAAGGACGACCCTCCTGCGTGGTGGGGAGGCACTCCGATAGTGTTCGAGGCGGACGGCTGCGAGGTGTGCGAGAGGTTCGGGTACCACGGGCGCACCGGCATCTACGAGCTCATGCTCATCACCGACAGGATCAGGGGCCTGCTCCTCCAGAACGCCGACTCGACGACGATCGAGGAGGGGATGGACACGCTGCGCGACGATGGCGCCAGGAAGGCTTTCCTGGGCACCACGAGCCTCGAGGAGATCATGCGCGTGACGCAGGAGGACATCGAGTGAGGTCCTGATAAGTGGCGGTCTACGGATACAAGGGCGTCAACGCTTCGGGCCGCGGCGTCAAGGGCGTCAAGGACGCGGGCTCCGCCAGGGAGCTCAAGACCGTGCTCAAGGCGGAGGGCGTCTACCTCACGGATCTCCAGGAGCTCGATGCCACCGGACAGTCGAAGGAGGAGGCCGCGGGAGGCGGGATCCGGATCGAGCTCACCGGCCGGGTGACCTCGCAGGACATCTCGATGGCCACTCGGCAGCTGGCCACCCTCGCGCATGCGGGCATCCCGCTCGTGGAGGCGCTCGGCGCGCTCACCGAGCAGCTCGACAAGCCCGCCCTCAAGACCACGTACACCCAGGTCAGGGACCGCATCTCCGAGGGCCAGAGCTTCTCCGAGGCCCTGGGGGCGTTCCCGCGATACTTCTCGAAGATCTACGTCAACATGATCAACGCGGGAGAGCAGAGCGGGACGCTGGAGCTGGTCCTGGCGCGGCTGGCCGACTTCATGGAGGGCCAGGAGAGGCTCAAGAACAAGTTGATCGCGGCCATGGCCTACCCGGTCATCATGGCGGCCATCGGCTCGCTGATCCTGTGGATCATGATGGTCGTCGTGGTCCCCAAGGTGACGGCCATCTTCGAGGACTTCGGCCAGACCCTCCCCTGGTACACGCGCACGCTCATGGGCCTGTCCGACATGCTCCGCTCGTGGGTCTTCTGGCTGGTGATCGTCCCGCTCGTCGTCGGCGGCGTGGTCATGTTCATCCGGTGGAAGCGCACGACGGACGGGAGGGAGAAGTGGCACGCCTTCGTCCTGCGCTTGCCGGTCTTCGGTGAGCTGATCATGATGATCGCGATGAGCCGGTTCGCCAAGACCCTCGGAACGCTGCTCTCGAGCGGCGTGCCCGTGCTCAAGGCGCTCGAGATCACGCGGCACGTTCTGGGCAACGCCATCCTGGAGAACGTCGTGGATGAAGCCATCGTGTCCGTCCGCGAGGGCGAGCACCTGTTCAAGCCGCTCCAGGATTCGGGGAGGTTTCCCCCCATGGTCAGCAAGATGATCGCCATCGGAGAGCAGAGCGGACAGCTCGAGGACATGCTCGAGAACGTGGCGGTCTTCTACAACGAGCAGGCCGACACGAGGATATCGATCATGACCTCTATCCTGGAGCCGGTGATGATCCTGATCATGGGCGGGGGGGCGGCCACGGTGACGGCGTGCATCCTCATGCCCCTGCTCAAGATCCACCAGTTTGCCGGATGAGGAGGATGGAGCCCCCAGGCCATGGCGTTCTTCAAGCGAAAGCCCTTCCTGCTCGTCGGGAGCTCCAGGAGGAAGGAGCGGCCCGCGGCGAAGGTCCGGCGCGCGAGGATCCGCAACGCGGTCATCATCGTGCTGGGGCTCCTCGTCGTCCTGTGGTCCGTGCAGTACTCGCGGATCCGCGGACAGCGCAAGCAGGCGCTCGTGGAGATCCTGCGGCTCCAGGAGGTGGTGAGGGAGTTCCGCTGGGACCACGGCCGCTGCCCGCACGATCTGGAGGAGCTGAGCTATCCCCCGGCCGGAGGCCAGGCCTACTACAGGCGCGGGTTCGAGGACCCCTGGAGCAGGCCCTACAGCATGATCTGCCCGGGGAGGCTCTTCGTCGAGTCCGCGGATCTGGTGAGCGCAGGACCCGACGGCGAGATGTACACGAATGATGACGTGAAGCCGCACTAGCGGCCCGAGTACGGAGTCAGGAAGAAGGCGAGAAGAGGAGAGCCGACATGAAGCACGGATCGTGGAAAGATAAGCTCGCGGCGATCGCACGGGCGGCACGCGGGGAGCGGGGCATGACCCTCATCGAGATCATGGTCGTCGTCGCGATCATGGCCCTCATCGCCACCGGCGTGGCGGTGGCCGTGGTGCCGCAGCTGCGAAAGGCGCAGGTCAAGACGACCTGCGTGCGCCTCAACGACATCGGCAGCGCGGCGGAGCTGTACATGATGGACAACACCGACTGCCCGTCCATGGACGACCTCAAGGCCGATCTCAAGGGCGCTCCCGAGGATTCCTGGAACAACGAGATGAAGGTGGAGTGCCCGAACGAGGACGAGATCGTCGTGATCTCCGCGGGCCGGGACGGCAACTTTGGCACGGACGACGACCTGGATCCGGAATCGTGCCGGCAGATCATGAAGGGCGGCGGTGGCGACAAGAACTAGAGGCGGACTCCCCCGCGAGGGGGGGATGACGATCGTGGAGATCATGGTGGTCGTGGCCATCGCCGCGCTCGTCGCCTCGGTGGCCGTGGCGTCCATCGGCTCGCTGGGCAGGGTGCGCCTGCGCGGCTCGAGCTACATGGTGGCCGCCGCGATCCAGAGGGGATTCTCGTATGCGGCCACCCACGGCGAGGCCGCGCGCCTCGTCATCGACCTCGACGAGCACACCGTGACGCTGGAGCAGGGCGAGGGCCGGCTCCTCATCGACAGGTCCGTCGAGGGCGGCGTGAAGGAGCTCACCGAGGAGGAGCTCGAGGAGATGGAGGCCGGGTCGGAGGGCGAGGACGAGGAGGGGGGCGTGAAGTTCGACCTGGGCGTGGAGACGCTCACCCAGCAGATCCGCAACGGGTTCCACCAGGGCGAGGTGCCGCGCTACAAGCCTCCGGTATTCCAGCCCGTCGGCGACAGGAGGTTCAATGCCAAGCGCCTCGAGGCGCGCGTCGTGTTCCTGGCCGTGTACTCGCCCCTGTACGACGAGCCGAAGCGCGAGGGCAAGGCGTACATCTACTTCTTCCCCGACGGGATGGGCGACCACGCGGTGGTCCAGGTCCAGAACAATGCGGGGCAGGTCCACTCCGTCGAGGTCCAGCCGCTGAGCGGGAGGGCCAAGGTCTACAACTACCCCTACGTCCCCACGTTCCAGGAGGAGGAGGAATGAGCGCCGGCAGCCGCGACATGAGGATGGGCCCGCGCATTCCGGGAGGCTTCTCGCTCCTCGAGGTCATGGTGTCCGTGGCCTACCTGGCGTTCTTCTTCACCGTGTTCTACGCGAGCCAGGCCTCGTCGATCGACATCAGCTCGCGGGCGCGCTGGCAGACCGTGGCGCCCCTGATGGCCCGGTGCAAGATGAGCGAGGTCGAGCTCGACCTCGTGCGCGACGGGTTTTCCGAGGCGGACGAGAGGGAGTCGGGCCGGGAGTGCTGCGAGTTCGCCGAGGAGGGCGACGACTTCACCTGCGAGTGGTCGATCAAGCGGGTCGAGCTTCCGAGCTTCGCGGACCTGGCCTCGGCGGAGTCGAACGCCATCGGCACGGAGGGTCTCTCGTCCCTCATCGGCGACTTCCAGGCGGACCGCGTCGAGAGCCAGCTGCAGAAGGTCGGCGGCATGGGGGCCCTGGCCATGCTCGTGCCCATGATCAACGAGCTCTTCGTCGGAGCGGTCAGGAGGGTGGACCTCGTCGTTCACTGGAAGGCGCGCGGCCGGGACGAGGAGCTCCACGTGACCCAGTACGTGGTCAGCAACGACCAGGGCGCCCTCGGCCCGCTCATGCAGATGGGGGTGATCCAGGACCTCGCGGGCGGGGTGGTCCCCCAGCCGTCGATGGACTTCGATCAGCTCTCGCCGGTCATCAAGACGCAGGGATCGGTGACACCATGAGGCGTCGAGAGGCGGGGTTCACCATCATGGAGATCATGGTCGCCATCGCGATCCTGGCCATGGTCTCCACGCTCATCTGGACCGCGTTCGCCCAGACGAGCAGGGCCAAGAAGGTGGTCGAGACCACCAACGACCGGTACCATCAGATCCGCATCGCCATGAGGCGCATCTGCTCGGACCTGTCCCAGGCGTACCTCTCGCGGAACATGAACCCGCAGCTGATCACCCGCGAGTCCGTGTTCATCGGTCAGAACGACGACCCCGACTCGCTCGACATGATGACCTTCAGCCACCGCAGGCGCTACAAGAACGCCCGCGAGAGCGAGCAGTGCGAGGTGGGATACTACGTGGTGGAGGACGCCGAGAACCCTGACCAGATGAACCTGGTCCGGCGGGAGGCGCGCAGGGTGGACGACGAGCCCGAGGAGGGAGGCATCACCCTCGTCCTCATCGAGGACGTGCTGGAGTTCGACCTGGAGTACTTCGATGCCCCGATGGACGAGTGGCAGGATGAGTGGGACACCACGCAGGTCACGGGAGAGGCGAACAGGCTGCCCATGCAGGTGCGCATCCGCATCGTGATCAGGGGCAGGAACGACGAGGAGCTGGAGTTCGTGACGCAGACGGCCGTCAGGATGACGGAGCCGGTGTTCTACACGGGAGCATGATGGAGCGCGAGACCAAAGGCGGCCCGAGGCAGTCGGAGCGCGGCATCGCCATGCTCATGGCCATCGTGGCCGTGACCATGCTCGGCGTCATCGTGGCCGACTTCGCGCGCAACGCCCAGGTCAACGCGGCCAACACCTACAACGTACGCGACGAGATGCGCTCCGAGTACCTCGCCCGGTCGGCCGTGAACCTGTCGATGCTGCTTCTCAGCGTGCAGAGCGTCGTGACCAGGGAGATGAAGCGATTCCACCTGAGGCCGCCGCCCCTGTGGCAGTTCGCCGACTACTTCGTCATCAGCTTCAACGACCCGTCGGCCCTCGAGCTCGTGGGCTCGCTCGTCGGTGTGGGCATGGAAGGGTCCGAGGGGTTCGGCGGCTTCGACGGGGACATGCAGGTCACGATCGTGGACGAGGAGAGCAAGATCAACCTCAACATGGCCATGCAGGGCCCCGCGATGCAGAAGATCCTCGCCAAGGAGCTCATGGCCCTGTTTCTACCCACGGAGTACGACGACCTGTTCGAGGATCAGGACGAGCAGGGCAACACGATGGACAGGGACGACGTGACGAGCGCCCTCATCGACTGGGCCGACCCGGACACGAACGCGTTCGGAACCGGTGGAGCGGAGGACGCGAGCTACGAGATGCTCAAGGATCCCTACCCGCGCAAGAATGCGGCGTACGACACCCTCGAGGAGATCATGATGGTCCACGGGGTGGACGACGACTTCTGGGCCGCGTTCGTGGATCCGGAGCCCGAGCATCCGGAGGCCCGGGCGTTCACCGTGTGGGGCAGCGGCAAGATCAACGTGAACACGGCCGATCCCCTGGTCCTGATGGCCGTGATGTGCGCGTTCTCCCAGGACCCCAGCGTCATGTGCGACCCGAACAACATGGAGCAGATGGGCGAGATGCTCCGGTACCTCATGGACATCAAGAGCCTCATGGGCGTGCCCTTCTCGAACCCGGGCAAGTTCCTCAGGAACGTGGGGCAGGGCGCGGAGGGGCTCCCCGGCATGCCGATGAACGCGGGCGCGGCGGGGCAGCACCTCACCGTTGACAGCCAGGTGTTTTCCATCTACGCGTTGGGCCAGGTCGGACGCAGCCGCAAGAGGCTGCACGTCGTCGTGGACTACCGGGGCGCGCACGCCATGAAGGGCGGCAAGGTCGTGTACTGGAGGGATAACTGATGGCCCAGCTCGTTGCAGGCGTGGACCTGGGCGCCCACTCCGTCAAGCTCGTGCTCGGAAGCGTGACGATGCGGGCCGTGAAGGTGGTGGAGCGCCTGGAGGTCCGGCTGGAGCTGGACGCGGAGGGCAATCCCGTGGAAGGGGCCCTGGGCCGCGCCCTCGAGGAGCTCTCGAGAGGTCTGTCCAGCCGCCCCCAGCTGGTCTTCTCCGCCCTGCCGGCCGACGCGGTCCTGCTGCGAACGGTCGAGATCCCCAAGGTCGCGTCGCGGCGCGCCGATGCGATCCTCAGGCGGGAGATCGAGGACGACCTGCCGATCAATCTGGACGATGCGGTCCTGGATCACATCGACAGGCCGGTGCCGGGCCGGCCGATGCTCCGCAGTCTCGTGGCCGTGGCCAGGACCGAGGACGTGCGGGAGGTGCTCGATCTCCTGGACGGGGCCAAGCTGGACCCTGCAGAGCTGGGAGCGGGCGCCTCGGTGTACTCCGAGCTGGCGCGGATCTCGCCCCTGCTGGCCAGCGCGGACCCCGTGATGATCGTGGACATGGGCTCCAGGCTCACGGACATGGTGATCGTCGAGAACGGGGAGACGGCGTCCATGCGGACCGTGTCCGTGGGCGGCGACGATATCACGAGTGTCCTCGCCCAGCATTACCGCTGCTCGTTCGAGAAGGCCGAGGAGTACAAGCTCCTCTCGGCCTGGCAGGACATGGAGGCCGTCCTCGAGCCGGCCGTCCAGCGGTTCGTGCCGCAGATCAAGCAGACGATGCTTGCCTTCGCGGCGCGCACCGGCAGGAAGGTGACGCGGGTCCTGCTGGCCGGCGGAGCGGGGCTTCTCCCGGGCCTGCCGGAGGTGCTCTCGAGCGCCCTGCAGACCCCCGTCGCGCTCCTGTGCGAGGAGCTTGATGCCGAGGCGGGCGAGACCACGCAGACGATGCCCTTCCTCAGGGCCACGGCGCTGGCCTGGCGGGCCATTTCCGCCCCTGCCGAGCAGCGCCTCGATCTGCGCAAGGGCCCGTTCGTGTTCAGGGGGCAGGCGCGGGCCACCCGCAGGAGGTGGGTGCGGGCCGCCGTGGCAGGCCTGGTGATCGTCCTTGGCTGGAGCTTCTACTCGCTGGCGCGGGTCTCGAGCCTCGAGGCGAAGCAGGCCAGGCAGAGGCAGAGGCTGGGAGAGCTCACGGAGCTCTATCTCGGCGACGAGATCACGGACTTCAACCGGGCCGAGAAGATGATGCTGTCCGCTCGCCCCATCAGGAGCCCCATGCCGAAGGCGGACGCGTTCGACATCATCAGCGAGATGAGTCGCATCATCCCGGAGGAGATCATCCACGACATCGATCTGCTGGAGATCAAGCCCGGCAAGGTGCAGATCCGGGGGATCGTGGACACGATCTCGGCGCGCGACGAGATCATCGCGCGGCTCGAGGAGTACACCGAGTGCGTCACCGCCATCAGCAAGGGCAAGACCACGAAGAGGCCGAAGGACAGCCGGCAGAAGTACACGCTCGACCTCGAAACGGAGTGTCCCTGAATGGCGGGCTTGCTGGAGGAGGCGGGACGCCGCTTCGAGGCACTGTCCCTTCGCGAGCAGGTGCTGATCTACGTGATGGGCGGCACGTTCGTCCTGCTCTCGCTCGTCGTCGGCTTCATCCTCATGCACACCAAGATCTCGAGCATCGAGAACGAGGTGTCCGACAACGACAGGATCCTTCTCGAGCTCACGACCAAGGGCGAGAGGCTCCTCGAGATCCGGCAGAAGCGCGACAAGGAGGAGGCACGGTTCGAGAGGGAGCTCCCGCCGCTGCCCGGGCTGCTCGAGAGGCTGGCGGGCGAGGCGGGCATCGAGATCCCGGAGTCGAGGGAGCTGCCGGACGATCCCACCGGCAAGAAGTGGGTCCGCAAGAGCGTGGAGGTGCGCCTGCGCAGGGTCGGCCTCAAGGCCTTCACCGATTTCATGGTCAAGATCGAGAACGAGAACAAGAGGATCCCGCTCGCCATCACCAGCATCAAGGTCAAGAAGAGGGCGGCCGAGCCCGACTCCTATGACGTGGACATCACGGTGTCCGCCTACACCAAGACGAGCTCGGGAAAGAAGAAGAAGAAGAGGGGGGACAAGAAGAAGGAGAAGGCGGACACCGACGGGCCCGCCGTCTATGGACCGGAGGCGTAGTTGAACCTCTCCACACTGGGAAGGCGCGAGCGCAGGTTGCTCAAGATCGGCGGGTACGTCGCGTTCTTCGTCTGCTCGTTCGTCCTCCTGTGCTACCTCCTCTTTCCGTTCAACCGGTGGAAGGGGACCCTCGAGGAGCTGATGAGCCGCCAGCTCGACAGGAAGGTGACCATCGGCTCCGTGGGGTCCTGGGGCGTCACGGGGCTGAAGCTCAGGGACGTGACCATCGAGAAGGTCGAGGAGGACGACGACGACCGGGATGCCGGGATCTTCGAGAAGGCGGCCACCAAGGCCGGCGTCAAGAAGAAGAGCAAGAAGAAGAAGAAGAAGAAGGCCATCCCCCTGCGCATCGACCGTCTGGGCCTGAGGATCGCGCTCCTTCCCGTGCTCACGGGCAAGGTGGGCGTGTGCTTCGACGCGAGGCTGTTCGACGGCGCCCTGAAGGGATGCTACGTGGACGCCTCGCGGTCGATCCTCGGCAGGCGGAGTGATTCGCCTCCGAGCGAGGACGATCCCCGCTCGAGCCTGGACGTCAAGCTCAGGGGGATCGACCTGAGGCAGATCACGCAGCTCGAGGACCTCGTCGGGCTGCCGTTCAACGGCGAGGTGGAGGGAGACGTGGATCTCTCGTACGTGGCCGGCCTGCCGAGAACGGCCAGGGGCGACGTGGAGCTGCGGGTCGAGGATCTGCAGGTCGGCGAGAAGGGCGGGAAGATCGATCTCTCCAAGGCGGGCGGCGTCCTGCAGGGCGAGATCACGTTCGAGCCCATCGTCATCGGCGACCTCGTCCTCGAGATGGAGGGCGAGGACGGCGTCCTGCAGGTGGAGAATCTCAAGGCCTCGAGCAGGCACGTCGAGATCCGGGGGGCGGGCGACGTGAGCCTGCGCCAGCCCCTGCTCCTGAGCGCCATGAACATCTACGTCATGTTCAAGTTCCTGCCGGCCTACACGGACAAGTCGTCCATGACCAAGACCATCTTCTCGGCCCTGGACAGGCTTCCCAAGATGCGCAAGGCCAAGCGGCCGGACGGGTACTTCGGCTATCTCCTCAAGGGAAACCTGAAGAACGGGCCGAAGTTCCAGCCGTCGCGATCCGGTCCGACCCCCTCGTCGACGGGAGCGGCAAGCGCCGCCAGCGGCAAGAAGAAGCCCTCCGGGCTGCCCATGGGGCTGGGCAAGAAGCCGAAGAAGCCCCGGCCCGGCAAGCCCAAGGCCAAATAGCCGGGCGTCGCGTCTGGCCGAGGCTCCCACCTTCCTGCTATGATCACGTCTCAGCGCGCGTCATTGCGCCCGGTTTGCAAGTGGGGGCTTTGGTATCATAATTGCTATAGATTCCCCTCGTTCTGCATCAATCTGAGGGAGGCTCGAGTCATGACAAGGACATCAAGACAGACGGCCGTCGTGCTTCTCATCCTCTGGGGGCTCGCGTCCAGCGGGTGCGGCCGCTCCGACATCGAGGACAAGTTCAGGTTCGGGGGGAGGGACGCGTCCACTGACGTCGCGCCCGAGATCCCGTGCGAGACGGACGGGGAGTGCGACGACGGCCTGTTCTGCAACGGGCTGGAGACCTGCTCGGGAGGCGTGTGCGCTGCCGGGCTCGCACCCGACTGCAGCGACGGCGTGGACTGCACGGCCGACACGTGCGACGAGGAGACGGACTCCTGCTACAACCTGCCCGACCACGAGGCGTGCCCGCCCGGAGAGCTCTGTGACCCGGAGACGGGGTGCTACGACCCCGGGCCGTGCGAGGTGGACGCGGACTGCGACGACGGCCTGTTCTGCAACGGCGCAGAGAGGTGCATCACCGGCTCCTGCTCGCCCGGCCTGCCGCCCGCCTGCGAGGACGTGCTCGACTGCACCGTGGACTCCTGCGACGAGGTGGCCGACGTGTGCCGCAATGTGCCGCACGACGAGCTGTGCGATGACAGGTTGTTCTGCAACGGGCCCGAGTACTGCTCCACCACCACCGGGTGCATGCACTCCTTCCGCGACCCCTGTGCGGACGACAACCCCTGCACCACCGAGATCTGCGACGAGGTGAGCGATTCCTGCGCCATCACCCTGAGGGACGAGGACGGGGACCGGCACGTGGACGAGCGCTGCGGCGGAGACGACTGCGACGACTCCGATCCCACGGTCCATCCCGACATGAGCGAGCAGTGCAGGGATCTTCGCGACAACGACTGCGACCGGCTCGTGGACTGCGACGACCCGGACTGCGCCGGCGATATCCACTGCGGGTGCGTGCCCGACGAGGTGCCCGAGGCGACGTGCGACGACGGGCGCGACAACGACTGCGACACGCTCGTGGACTGCGACGACCCGGACTGCGGCTGCTGCGTGCCCACCTCCTGGTACGAGTCGAACTGCGACAACGGCATCGACGAGGACTGCGACTACCTTCTGGACTGCGCCGACCCCGACTGCGCCTGGGACCCGGCCTGCATCTGCATCCCTGACGAGTGGCCGGAGATGACGTGCGACGACGGGCGGGACAACGACTGCGACACGCTCGTTGACTGCGACGACCCCGACTGCGGGTGCTGCGTGCCCACCTCGTGGTACGAGTCGAACTGCACGAACGGCATCGACGAGGATTGCGACTACATGGTCGACTGCGACGACCCCGACTGCGGCGGAGACCCGGCCTGCGTCTGCATCCCGGACGAGTGGCCCGAGTCGACGTGCGACGACGGGCGGGACAACGACTGCGACGATCTCGTTGACTGCGACGACCCGGACTGCGGCTGCTGCATCCCCACGTCGCGCTGGGAGACCAACTGCACCAACGGCATCGACGAGGACTGCGACGATCTGTTCGACTGCGCGGACCCCGACTGCGCGGGCGACCCGGCCTGCCTCTGCATCCCGGACGAGTGGCCCGAGGCGACGTGCGATGACGGGCGCGACAACGACTGCGACGACAGGACGGACTGCGCGGACCCCGACTGTGCCTGGGACCCGGCCTGCATCTGCATCCCGGACGAGATGCCCGAGGTGACGTGCGACGACGGGCGCGACAACGACTGCGACGACGCCATCGACTGCGCCGACGGCGACTGCACCTGCTGCATCCCCACGGCCACCACGGAGACCATCTGCGACAACGGCGTGGACGAGGACTGCGACGGGCTGACCGACTGCCTCGACGTGCTCGACTGCTGGTCCGACCCGGCCTGCATCTGCATCCCGGACGAGTGGCCGGAGTCCTCGTGCGACGACGACACGGACAACGACTGCGACGATCTCGTGGACTGCCTGGACCCGGACTGCTCGACCAGCCCCGACTGCATGGACAACGACACGTGCGGCGACGCCATCGACATCTCCTCCGGCGGCCTGTTCTACGGCACCACCGCGGGATACGTGAACGACTACGCCGGCTCCTGCGTGGGCCGCGGGCCGGACGCCGTGTTTTTCTTCACCCTCACGGGCGTCGAGTGCGTGGAGCTCAACACCTTCATGACCAGCTGGGACACGGGCCTGTACGTGCGCGAGGACTCCTGCTATGGCGCGGAGATCGGGTGCAACGACGACGAGCCCGGCCACGGCACCCAGTCGTTCCTCAGGTTCGACCTGCTGGACCCGGGCACCTACTTCGTGTTCGTCGACGGCTGGTCCACTTCCTCCATGGGCGAGTACACCCTCGAGATGGAGTACTGCCCCGTGTGCATCCCCTCGTCCTTCTACGAGTCGGTCTGCGACAATGGCATCGACGAGGACTGCGACGACCTCACGGACTGCGAGGACACGGACTGCGACTGGGACCCGGCCTGCATCTGCATCCCCGACGAGTGGCCGGAGATGACGTGCGACGACGGCCGCGACAACGACTGCGACGACCTCGTGGACTGCGACGACCCGGACTGCGGCTGCTGCGTGCCCACGGCCCGCTGGGAGACGGTCTGCGACAACGGCGTGGACGAGGACTGCGACTACCTGGTGGACTGCGACGACCCCGACTGCGCGGGCGACCCGGCCTGTCCCCCGCCCTGCATCCCCACCTCATCGTACGAGTCGAACTGCGACAACGGCGTGGACGAGGACTGCGACGACATGATCGATTGCGCCGACTGGGACTGCTGGTTCGACCCGATCTGCTGGCCCTAGCACGGTAGCGCGAGCTCTCTTCTCTACTCTTCCTTGTCGGCCTTGAGCGCGGCGGGCGAGCGGTTGATCACGATGGCCTTCGACGGGACGATCTTGACGAAGGTGACGCCCTCGGGCGGCTGGGCGTGCTCGATGGCCTTGGGGTAGCTTCCCACGGTGATGAGCTCATCGTCGGTCAGGGTGCAGTAGAAGTTGAGCATGTCCATGTCGAAGGGCTTGACCACTTCCTCGGGGCCCTTGACGTACACCGAGATCGTGGCGGGCTTCATCGTGATCCCGGCCGGGTCGATTCCCTCCACCCCCACGGGGACCCGGCGGATCCACTTGGTCATCTCCTTCTGCAGCACCTCGAAGACCACCGAGGCGGTGGGCTCGTGCTCGAGAAAGACGTTGGCGAGCTTCGGGGGGGCGAGCGTGAGGTCGATCACGTGCCGGCCCGGTCCGAGCTCCTCCACGAACACTGGCTCGGTGTCCCAGTCCTCGATGCGGTCGACCGCGGATCGTGCGCCCGAGATCGAGACCTTCTCGGGATCGATCTTGATCTCGTCGCTCAGGTACCGGCCGGGGGCCGGCGTGCCCTTGATCTCCACGATGAGCGGGACCTTCTTCTCGATGCGTTCCTCGAACTGCACGGGAACGGACTCGGGGTAGATCATCGTGATCTTCGCGGCGTCGGGGAGGTTGAAGTTCTGGCGCGTGAACCTGAACTGCTGATCCTTGATCTCGGTGATCGGCACCACGGCCGGCCCCACGTCCTGGCCGCGGAGCTCCTTGAGGACGGAGACGGGCCCCTGCAGCCTCAGCGTGACCTGCTCGGGGAAGCCCGAGACCAGGATGCGGTCCTCGGCCGGGTCGAGCATCGCGATGACCGGGATGGACAGGGTGCGGTGGCTGATGGATTCGGTCTCCCGCGTGTAGAAGAAGACGAGTGCGAGGGCCACCGCGAGCGTCTTGAAGCCCAGGTTCTTGGTCAGGGCGTCGCTGACCCAGGTCGCGGTCTTGCTCTGGTCTTTCATGACTTGTTCCCGAGAAACTCGGCGAAGGCCTTGGAGTCCCCGAGGTCCTTGCCCTTCTTCTTCTCGTCCTCTTGCCCGTCACCCTCCGCGGACTTCTCCACCGGCGGCTCGGACGGCTTCGAGGTGCGCTCGTCAGCGGCGTCCGGCGGCGGGGGGTCGAGGAGCACGGTCTTTCGCTCGGTGATGCGCTGGTGCCTGCGCCTCCTCCACCAGTCCAGGATCCCCCAGCCGTCTCCTCGCTCGCGCGCGCGACGGAAACGCGAGAGCAGGAGCTTGCGCAGGTTGGCCATGTCCAGGTCCTGGACGATGTTGCCGTCGATGCACGAGGAGATGACGCCGCGTTCCTCGCTCACCACGATGGTGACCGCGTCCGTGTGAGAGGTGATCCCGATCGCGGCCCTGTGCCGCGTGCCCAGGCTCTTCGCGAGGTCGGAGCGGGTCGACAGGGGGAGCAGCGCTCCTGCCTTGTGGATTCGCAGGCCCCGGATGATCACGGCGCCGTCGTGGATGGGGTTCTCGAAGCTGGGGATGAAGGTGGCGAACAGCGTCTCGCGGGTGAGCGCCGCGTCCATGATCGTGCCTTCCGTGATGTACTCGTCGAGATCGGCCTTGCCCTCGAACACGATGATGGCGCCGAGCCGCTTGCGGGCCAGGGCGCCCGCGGCCTGCACCGCCTCCTCGATGGCCTGGGCCTCCAGCACGAGGGTCGTCTTCCTGAAGCGCCCCACCTGGGCCATGGCCCTGCGGATCTCGTCCTGGAAGATGATGAGGGCGAAGATCACGAACATGGACAGCTCGCTGAACAGCGTCTCGAACAGCCGGTGGAGCGTGTGCAGGCCGAGGTACGGCGCCGAGACGTAGGCGACCCAGATGATCAGGAACGAGATGGCGAGCGCCGCGCTACGCGTGCCCCTGATGATGAGCAGCAGGCGGTAGACGAGGTAGGTGACGATGAGGATGTCGAGGACCTGGAGGATGACCTCCCAGGGGGTGCCGCCCACGAAGGGCCTCGACATGTACTCGAGGATGGCCTCCATTCCCCCTAGCCCCCCGTCTTCCTGATCGCCTCTGCGATCGAGGCGACCTGCCGCATCGTCGCGACGTCGTGCACGCGGATCATGTGCACGCCGGCGAGCACGGCGGCCGAGACCGCCGCGGCCGTGCCTCCCGTCCGCTCCTCGACCGGCGAGTCCGTCACGGCACCGATGAACGACTTGTTGCTCGGCCCGACGAGCACGGGCAGCCCCAGCGGCGCCAGGAAGCCCGGCGACGCGAGGATCTGTAGGTTGTGCTCGGGACTCTTGCCGAAGCCGATGCCCGGATCGACGATGATCGTCTCGCGCGCCACGCCGCGCGAGACCGCGAGATCGATGCTCGCCTCGAGCTCGCGGAGGATCTCGGCGAGCAGGTCCCCGTAGCGCACGTTCTTCTGCATCGTCTCCGGGATGGCCCGTGAGTGCATGAGCACGAGGGGAACGGCCCTCTCCGCCGCCAGATCGGCGATCGCGGGATCGAACCTCAGGCCCGAGATGTCGTTGACGGCGTTGGCTCCCGCGTCGAGCGCCGCGCGCGCCACGGCGCTCTTGGTGGTGTCGATGGAGATCGGGACGCTCGAGCGCTTCCTGATGGCCCGGATGACGGGCAGGACCCTGGCCCTCTCCTCGGACTCGTCCACGGGCTTGCTGCCCGGCCTCGTGCTCTCCCCGCCCACGTCGATGACGTCCGCTCCGGCCTCTTCGAGCAGGAGGGCCTGGGCCTCGGCGCTCGAGCCGCCCGTGTACCGGCCACCGTCGAAGAACGAGTCGGGCGTCACGTTGAGGATGCCCATGACGTGGGTCCTCGAGAAGTCGAGCGTGCGCGAGCCCAGCGTGATCGACGCCGGCATCACGGCGCCCAGTCCCGGTCCCCGTGCCCCGGCGGGGCCGCGGGTGACCGTGCCGGGGCCTGCCGGCATCAGGCCTTCTCCGGCGTGGGCGTCAGGATCGGGGCCTCGGCCTCCTTCTCGCCATCTTCGGTCGGGCTCTGCAGGGCGGGCGCGTCGTCCTGCGGCCTTGCGGGCAGGGTTTCGCCCTTGAGGATCCTCTTGATGTCGGAAAGCTCGAGGGACTCGAACTCGAGCAGGGCCTCGGCCACCTTCACGATCTCGTCCCTGTGCTCGCCGAGCACGCGCATCGCCGTGTCCTGCCCCTCCATGACGAACCGGTGGACCTCCTTGTCGATCAGGATCGCGGTGTGCTCGCTGTATTCCTTGTGCTGGGCGATCTCCCTGCCGATGAAGATCGCTTCCTCGCGCGGGCCATAGGCGAGGGGGCCGAGCTCGTCGCTCATGCCCCACTGGGTCACCATCTTGCGCGCGATCTCGGTGGCCTGCTCGAGATCCTTGCCGGCGCCGGTGGTCTTCTGCCCGAGGCAGATCTCCTCCGCGGCCCTGCCGGCGAGCATGACGGCGATCTTCGCCTCGGCGAACGTCTTCGAGAGGAAGTAGCGGTCCTCCTCGGGGAGCTGCTGCGTGACGCCCATGGCCTGGCCGCGGGGAATGATCGTGACCTTGTGCACGGGATCCGCGTTCGGCAGGTGATAGGCCACGAGCGTGTGGCCGGCCTCGTGGTACGCCGTGGTGCGCTTCTCGTTCTCGCTGATCACGAGGCTCTTGCGCTCGGTGCCCATCAGCACCTTGTCCCTGGCGCGGTCATAGTCTTGCTGCCTCACGGACTCCAAGTCCTCGCGGGCGCCGATGAGCGCCGCCTCGTTGATCAGGTTCTCGAGATCGGCCCCGGAGAACCCCGGCACACCCTTCGCGATGATCTCGAGGTTCACGTCCTCGGCCAGCGGCGAGCGCTTGGCGTGCAGCTTCAGGATGGCCAGCCTGCCCTTGATGTCGGGAAGCGGAACGATCACCCGGCGGTCGAAGCGGCCGGCGCGCAGGATAGCCGGATCCAGGACGTCGGGGCGGTTCGTCGCCGCGATGATGATGACGCCGTCGTTGGATTCGAATCCGTCCATCTCCACGAGGAGCTGGTTGAGCGTCTGCTCGCGCTCGTCATGACCGCCTCCGATGCCCGCGCCGCGCTGGCGTCCCACGGCGTCGATCTCGTCGATGAAGATGATGCACGGAGCGTTCTTCTTGCCCTGCTCGAAGAGGTCGCGCACGCGCGAGGCCCCCACGCCCACGAACATCTCGACGAAGTCGGAGCCCGAGATCGAGAAGAAGGGGACTTCGGCCTCGCCGGCGATGGCCCGCGCGAGCAGGGTCTTGCCAGTCCCCGGCGCACCCATGAGCAGGACGCCCTTCGGGATCCGGCCGCCCAGCCGCTGGAACCTCTTCGGGTCCTTGAGGAAAGCGATGATCTCCTCGAGCTCGTCGAGCACCTCGTCGATCCCGGCCACGTCATTGAACGTCGTCTTGTTGCCCCGGTTCGTGACCATTCGCGCCCGGCTCTTGCCGAAGCTCATGGCACGGCCGCTCCCGGCCTGGAGCTGCCTCATGAAGAAGATGAACAGGCCCACGAGGACGAGGATCGGGAGCCACGTGACGAGCATGCTCGTCCAGAAGGGGTCGTCACCGCCCCCCTCGTACGAGAGCCGCACGCCCGCCTCCTCGAGCTCGAGCCGCAGCTTGTCGTCCACCGGGCCGATGGTCTTGCGCTGCTGCGAATCGCCGGACCCGGTCTTGATCGTGTACGTGTAGAGCTTCTTCTTGAGGTGGATCTTGACGTCCTGGACGCGCCCCTCCTCGACATCCGTCCTGAACGCGTGGAAGCTGACGGTCCTGGCCTTTGGCTCCGCCGCGAGGAGTCTCCAGCCCACGACGAACAGGATGATGAGTCCCGCCCACATGAGGAGTGTCTTGTACGCTGGCTTCAAATGCGCCACGTCCGGGTATGCGGGAAAAATCCCGCTATTAATGGGAGGTTGTGAAACCTCACGTGACGTTCATTATAAAGTAATTCGAGAATATCGACAACTGCGCTTTATGGGGATTATCTGGAATTACCGTATTATATCCCAGTGTCTTCTCCATTCATGTCGGTGAGCGGTGCCTGAGGCGCGCCGCCACCTCGGGCGCCTCGCGGATCGTGTTGACCAGGACCCCGGCTCCGATGCGCAGCAGGTCGCCCGTGCCGCGCACGAATCTGGCGGGTGCGCGCCCCACGTCGGGCCAGCCATCCTCGTCGGGCAGGGCCCGGTCCCAGTTGTGGAAGAGCCTCCCCCATTCGCTCTGCAGCACCTCGTGCACCAGCCGGTTTCCGTTGCGTGGATACCAGTACAGATCGTGATACAGCACGGAGGCCACGTACGACCACGGGGCCATCCAGGTCTTGAGCGACCACTCGATCGGCCTCTTGAGCGCTCCCCAGTAGATCTGGTGCTGCAGCTTCGCCGCGAACGTGAGGTTCTCGGTTGGTCCCTCGAAGTGCCAGTTCTCCTGCGCCGCCTGCACGTCCCCCACGATCTCGATGTCCGCGGGATCGCCGCACCCCAGCCCCCTGTCATGGGCCATCCTGATGAACTTGATGCCCAGGGGGTCGAAGCCCATCAGCTTTGCCGCCACCGCGTCGATGGCCACCTGATCATCGGAGGCCAGGATCACGTTCTTGACGTGAGGCGTCATGCACCTCGGCCCCGGGCCCTCGCCCGCGAACGTGCCGTCCATGACCGCGAACACGCCGCGGTGGATCTTCTTCTGGATCATGAGCAGGTCCACGAGCGTCTCGTGGATCACGGGATGCGTCCAGTGGCGCCGCTCGTTGAGCAGGCCGCCGAATGCGTTCTTCATCGCGCCGGTCGTGGTCGTGAAGATGTGGGTCTTGATCGTGGGCAGGTGGATGATGTTCTCGCCCAGGAACCTCTTCGGAATCATGAAGCCGTCCGGGAAGACCTCACCGAGGCAGATGAAGTCGTCGGCCATGTCGCCCACGGCCTCGCGGATGGGGATCCACTCCTCGTCCTCGTAGAGGTGCACGTTCCTCAGGCCGTGGGCCTCAACCACGTCGACCTGCTTGTTCTCCCGCTCACCCAGGCGTGCGTCGATCACCACCGTGCGGTTGTGGCACGCGTGGATGAGGTCGGGGTCGTATCCGTCCTTCTTCATGGCCCGGATCACGCCCTCGAGCTGCCACGGTGTCGTGGAGCTTCCGGGGAAGAAGAAGTGCCAGGAGATGTTGACCTTGAGCGCGGTGTCGGCGTCCCTGGTGATGACGTCCTGGTATCCTGCCAGGTTCATGACCTCGTGGTAGTCACGCAGGACCGTCCGAGGCCCGGTTCTCAGGATGGCGACCCTGGACTTGCCCATCGCTTTCCCTCCTCGAGGTTCAATACCATTACGACACCTGAGGGTGTATGGCAATTCCACGTCTCCCTCGACCTGGACGGATCGTCCGGGTAGGATGGGCTCCGTGAGCTCGAAGTACGAGGCGCTCAAGGACGTCATCCGCCCCCTCGGTGGCGTGCTGGTGGCCTACTCCGGCGGCGTGGACTCCACGCTGCTCGTGGCCGCCGCCGTCGACGCGCTCGGCGGCCGGGTGCTGGCCGTGACCGCACACTCGGCCACCTACCCGCGGAGCGAGGCGGCCGCCGCCGCCGAGCTCGTCTCCTCCCTCGGCGCCCGGCACCGCGTGATCGAGACGGAGGAGATCTCGGATCCGAGCTACTCCAGCAACCCGCCGGACCGCTGCTACCACTGCAAGAGCGAGCTGTTCTCGAAGCTCCTCGACGTGGCGCGCGAGGAGGGGCTCGAGGCCGTGCTCGAGGGCTCCAACACCGACGATCAGGGCGACTACCGCCCCGGTCTGCGCGCGGTGGCGGAGCTGGGGATCCGCTCTCCCTACATCGAGGCCGGCATCGGCAAGGACGACATCCGCGCCATCGCGAAGGCCCTCGACCTTCCCAACTGGGACAAGCCCGCCATGGCCTGCCTGGCCTCTCGCATCCCGTACGGCGAGGAGATCACGACCGAGCGGCTCGGCCGCGTCGAGCGCGCAGAGGACGCGCTGCGTGCCCTGGACCTGGCGCACGTGCGCGTGCGCGACCACGGCGCCGTGGCCCGCATCGAGGTCGGCGAGCCAGACTTCACGAAGCTCCTCGATCCGCTCATGCGGGCGCGCATCATCGCGGCGCTCAAGGACGCCGGCTACACGTACGTCTCCCTCGACCTCGAGGGCTACCGCACCGGAGCCATGAACGAGACCCTGTGACGTCCTACTCGGTGAACTCGTCCGCTCCCACGTCCGGGCTGGAGTCGCGCTCGTCCCCGTCGATGTCGTGGGTGCACGTGCCGGCGCCGAGGGCGACGCCCTGGTCGATGGCGTCCGAGGCGGAGGAGACCAGGTGGAGGTTGGCGGCCCCGAGGTCCTCGAACAGCGACGTGGACGCCGACTCCAGGTTGCCGTCCGCGGGTCCCAGCGAGGCGGGGCTGGCGTCGTTTCGCCTCAGTAGGCCGTGGGTCGCCAGGTTGTTCTTGATCCCGGCGTCAGTGCTCGAGAAGCGCCACTCGATGGACGACGAGGCGGGGGGTTGCGTGGAGGCCACCGTGTTGTGCAGGATCTGGACGCCGCAGGCCTGCTCGACGCAGATGCCGCAGTCGAACCCGGAGCCGGACGAGAAGACCTCTGGTCGTGTGACGACGATGAAGTTGTTGCGGATCACGCCCCCGAAGTGGCCCACGTAGCCGGCGCCCGGACAGGGGTCGTCGGAGTAGGTTCGGCCCACGCCGCTCTCGCCCAGGCCGAAGCCGATGCCGCGCGCGTTGTCGATGAGCACGTTGCGCTCCACGAGCGTGCCGCGCGATCCCGTCCACAGGTGGATGCCGTGCTCGGACAGGCCGGTGGGGCACCAGAACCCCTCCCAGATCGAGTCGCGGATGATCCACCCCCGGGCCCAGTGGGCGTCGAACCCGCCCGTGTAGCAGCCGCTCACGTGGGGCCGGCCGTCGTCGGTCATCGTGATGCGCGAGCAGGCCACCTCGCCGTCGTCCACGAAGTTGACCCTGGCCTCGTGCGGGTTGACCTTGATGGCCTGCTGGCCCGGATCGATGACGTGGACGTTGTAGATCAGCGTGCCGGTCACGCCGTGATCGTCCGTCGACACGACGTGGATCGGGTGCCACGTGGCCTCGCGCAGGGTCACGTCCGCGATGGTCACGTCCGAGGCCGAGATGAGCACGATCTCTCCCGACCCGTAGTTGGCGTCGATGACGACCGCCTCGCGGTTGCCCGAGGCCGAGCGCAGGGCCACTCCCGCCGTGGCGAAGTGCAGGACCTGCCCGTCGATCGTGTACGTGCCGTCCTCGAGCACGAGGGTCTCACCCGTCGATGCCCCGGCCACGATCGAGTCGAGCGCTCCCATGTCGGCGGTGGTCACGTCGATGATCCCCTCCGTGGGCATGGGCAGGGGCTCGCAGGCGCCTCCCGGAGGCGGCGTGTCGTCCGTGCCCGGATCGCTCGCGGGATCGCTCGCGGGCTCTCCCGCCGTGTCCGCGGGCGGCTCCGCCACGCCGTCGATCGACTCGTCGGGCGCCACGTCCCCTGCGTCCGCATCGCGGTCTCCTCCGCCCCCTCCCCCGCAGGCCGCGTGGCCCGTGCACAGGACGAGGGCCAGAATCAGTGGCATCCGCTTCATCTCGTCACCTCTCCATCGATGGTCCCGATCATGCACCGGAGCGGGGGAAGGTCAAGCTCCCGGCTTGTCCATCCCGGCGTATTGAGATAACAGAAACATCTTGGTGACACGCAGGACAAGCGTCACGATCAACCCCGCCGGGGCCCTCCGGGGAGTCGTCCGCGTTCCCGGCGACAAGTCCGTCAGCCACCGCGCGGTGATGCTCGCCTCCCTCGCCTCGGGTAGGAGCCGCATCTCGGGACTGCTCGACGGCGGGGATTGCCGCGCCACGCTGGACGTGATGGGGGCGCTGGGCGTCGAGGCCTTCGCCGACGGCGCGGGCGGGATCGTGGTCGACGGCCGTGGCCTCGAGGGCCTCGGGGCCCCCGACGGGCCGCTCGACTGTGCGAGCTCCGGCACGACGATGAGGCTCCTGGCGGGCGTCCTCGCCGCGCAGCGCTTCGACAGCAGGCTCACGGGAACGCGGCAGCTCCTCGGCCGGCCCATGGGCCGCATCATCGAGCCTCTCGCTTTCGTTCGAAATCTGGACAGGCGTGAAACCTCCGCTTGATGTCATGCGCAGGGCGGCGGAGAATGGCCCGGGAGCGGGATGAGGCCATGCTGACCATACTCAGGTTCCTCAAACGGCCGGCAAGCCCACCGACCTTGGCGCCCTCGTCCACCGTGCGGTCCTCGTCAAGGTTGCGATCGTCGAGGAGGATCCCGGGGAGGCGGGCCGCCGGATCCTGCTCAACCTCGGGCACACGTTCGGCCACGGCTTCGAGGCCGCGAGCGGCTACGAACTCGGCCACGGCCCGCGTTCTCGAGAGCTAGGAGGAAGAAATGGCCCACATCGCCGTCATCCACGGTCCCAACCTCGACCTCCTGGGCACGCGCGAGCCGTCCCTGTACGGCACCACGACCCTCGAGCAGATCGACGAGCGCATCCGGATGGAGGCCTCTCCTCACGAGGTCAAGACCTTCCAGTCGAACGGTGAGGGCGCCATCATCGACTTCTTACGCGAGGTGAGCGGGTGGGCCGACGGCGTCATCATCAACGCCGG
>JAFDER010000634.1 GCA_019310245.1 Deltaproteobacteria bacterium | reverse complement strand
TCGGCTCGGCCTCCGCGAGCAGGTGTCACTTGCGCCCGCCAGGATCCGTCCTGGAGACGGAACTTAGCACGAGACGGCCAGCTCTCCAGCCACTCGTGCCACCAGCGAGCGCACGAGGATGGTCGGGAGGCCCGAGGCCCGGGCCACCTCGGTCTTCATGGCCACCGTGTAGCCCAGGCAGTCCATGAGGACGCAGGAGGCGCCGAGATCGCGCGCCCAGTGCCCCGCTGGAGACAGGTCCTCCCCAGCATACGGTGCCACGAGCCGTGCGTGCGCCTCCAGGCCCTGGGCCCGCCATCGTCTCACCGCGGGCTCGATCTGTCCCTCGTGGGGCACCAGCACGGCGAGAGGACCCGGGACCTGAATCCCGGCCACGGTGGCCGTCACGAGTCGGTACGGCACGATCAGCGGGCGGCGGCAGGTCAGCTCGAAGTCCCCCGCACACTGGACGATCACGAGATCGGCGCGGTCGTCCACGGCCGCGACCGCGGCCTGCAGCCGCGGTGTCAGGGCCCGCTCTCCCACGACGACGGTGCGCCCGTCGCGCAGACGCGCGACGAGGGGGATGTCTCCGGGCGCCGGCGCGAGGGCCACTATCCCGGCGTCGTCGAGCCCGTCGAGGGCGCCGGCCTCGATCCACGTCGCCTCGGGCACGAACGGCCGCAGCTCGTCGACGACGTCCGGACGCGGCGTCTGTCCGATGGTGACGGTGGCGAGCGTCTTCGTCATGGTCCTCTCCTCACTACCTCGACGTGGCGCCGACGTAGATCCTCTATGACCCGTCGTCCGGCAGCCCCTTCGTGACGCCCCAGAAGCCTTCGGGAAGGGCGAGGAGGTTGCCCAGCTCGCTCCGCTCGATGGCCTCCGTCGCCTCCTTCCGGGCGAGGGCGAGCACGTGGGCCTCGTCGACGGTCTTGACTCGGCGACCCTCCATGAGGACCTCCCCGTTGATGATCACGGTGTCGACGTCGTTGCCGTTGGCGAAGTAGGCCACCCGGTAGACCGGCATGTCGGGGGGGTAGAGGTGCGGCTTCAGCATGTCGATCAGGATCACGTCCGCCTTCTTCCCCGGCTCCAGAGAGCCGAGGTCCTTCTCGAGCCCGAGGGCACGTGCGGCGTCGATCGTGACCATCGCCAGCACCTGGCCCGCGGGCAGGACGTCAGGATCCCGGAAGTGGAAGCGGTGGTAGCGCATCGCCTGGAACATGTGTCGGAACATGTCGTAGCTGCGGTCGGGGCCCACGCCGTCCGAGCCCAGCATCACGGTGACCCCCGCGTCGATGAGCTCCGTGGCGGGGCAACGCCCTCTCATCGACGTGATGGCACTGGGGTTGTGGACGATCCGAGTGTCCGTCTCCCGGCAGATGCGGATCTCCTCGGCCGTCAGCTCGGTGGAGTGGGAGAGCAGGGCGTCGGGCCCCAGGATCCCGAGCACCTCGTGCGCGAACTTGACGGTCCCCCGGGTGTGCCCGTCCTGAGTGAAGAGCAGCCCGTACTTCCTGCTCAGCTCCCGCGTCGCGCCGACACGATGACGCAGGTCCTCGAGCTCGACCTGGCTCAGAGGGCCGTTCTCGGGATGATGGGTCGGGAACATCAAGCAAACGTTGATCTTGCCGTCGGCCTTGCCGTGCCAGCGTCGGATCAGGGTCTCGGAGGTCTCGAGCTGCTGCTCGAAGCTCACCATGACGTCGCTGCGGGTCTCGCCGTCCCAGTGTGAGTACGGGCGTGGGAAGGGAGGGCGCCGCGGACCCACCGCCAAGAACTCCCTGATGCCGACCTCCTGGACCGCGCGCAGATGCTGATCGCCGTAGCGCGGATCGTCGGTACGCATCACGCTGTCGCCGCCGCCGAGGAACGTGAGGCTGCAGGTTACGCCGAACTTGAGCCGCTCGAGAGCGGTGAGCAGCGCGTCGGCATGCCAGAATCCCTCGGTCGAGCCCTGGGAGTAGAGGACCTCGCAGGCCCGAGACCACTCGTCCCCCATGTCCATGCCGAGGCTCTTGACGAGGCCATGTCCGGCGTGGCTGTGCCCGTCGATCAGGCCTGGCATCACGACCTTGTCCCGAGCGTCGAGGGTCCTCTGGGGCCGATACTGCTCCTGCAGCTCCTTGGTGGGGCCGACGCCCAGGATCCGGTCGGCGGTGATGGCCACGGCGCCG
>JAFDER010000633.1 GCA_019310245.1 Deltaproteobacteria bacterium | reverse complement strand
ACCTCTAGCAGAAGCACCGTTTGTACGAGACCTGATACAACCGTTGCCCTGACTCCCGCTCCCCTGAGCCCCGTCGAAGGGGAGCTCCCGGTGCCCTGAGCCCGTCGAAGGGCTAGGTGATCGTGCAGGCGTCGATCGGCGCCGTGATCGAGCCCGAGCAGGGGGACCCAAGGGTGAAGGTCACTTCCTGGGTGCAGGTGAACACGCCCGGGCAGTCTCCGTCGGTCAGGCACCACTTGAAGCAGTTGCCCTCGATCTCCCCACCGGTGGTGAGGCAGGAGTGGCCGGGCAGGCAGTCGTACATGCCCGAGCAGATCGCCCCATGACCGGCCGTGCCGGTGCTGGAGGAGTGGCACACCTCTTCCATCTGGCACGTGGTGCTCTGGCTGAAGCGGCACCAGGCGCCGGGCGGGCAGCCGCACTGCTCGATGATGTTGCACGCCCCGGTCGAGGTGATGGGCTCGCAGGTTGGCTCGGGCTCCGGGTCGGGATCAGGGTCCGGGTCGGGATCGGGATCCGGGTCGGGATCCGGGTCGGGATCCGGGTCGGGATCCCAGAAGGAGTCGTCGATTCCGTAGTCGAAGGAATCCCAGGGCGAATCCACGACCTCCGCCTCGGGCTCCATCTTGACGTCGAATGGATCGTCCGTGTACTCGGCGCACGAAGCGAGCACGAGCACCGCGACGGCGAGCACTGCTACGATATGTCCACGCATGACGGCCCCCTGGCTACACAGCAGTCTAGAGGAAAAATCCCGTGATGGCCACCACGAGGGCTGATATGATGGCCGGATCGTGGACGACGAGACGGCCGTGGAGCTGCCCATCGACGGGGAGCTCGACCTGCACACCTTCCATCCCCGGGAGGTCGGGGAGCTCGTGCCCGACTACCTCGAGGAGTGCAGGCGCAGGGGCATCCTCACCGTGCGCGTGGTGCACGGCAAGGGAACGGGCCAGCTCAGGCGCACGGTCCACGCCATCCTGGAGAAGCTCGAGGGTGTGGAGTCGTTCACCGCGGCGGGCGGGCAGAAGGGCGGATGGGGCGCCACCGTGGTGACGCTGTCGCCGGATCCTGCTATCAAGGACGATTCCGGGAAGGACTGATCGCATGGCAAGTGGACGGAACAGGCGCGTGATCTACGCGATCATCGCAGTTGTCTGCGTGATCGTGGCGGGCGCGGCGGGCGCGGCATGTTGGCTGCACGCGAAGGCGGCAGCGAGCCTGCCCATCGAGAGCGGAGTCGTGGAGCTCGAGGGACTGGGCGCGAGGGTCCAGGTCTCGAGGGACGGGCTCGGCATCCCCACCATCGCCGGGCAGAGCCGCGAGGACGTCTCGCGGGCGCTGGGATTCGTGCACGCGCAGGAGCGCTTCTTCCAGATGGATCTGATGAGGCGGGCGGCTGCGGGCGAGCTTTCCGAGCTCGTGGGTGGAGCCGCCATGGGCATGGACCGCGAGGTGCGGCTGCACCGCTTCAGGGACCGCGCCGGGCGCGTGATCGACGCGGAGAGCGCTTCGAACGTGAAGATGATCGAGGCCTATTCCGCGGGAGTGAACGCGGGCCTCGGGGCGCTCGCCTCGAAGCCGTTCGAGTACATGCTGGTCGGGACCGAGCCCGAGCCGTGGACGCCCGAGGACACGGTGCTCGTCATCTACGCCATGTTCCTCGACCTCAACGACGAGATGGGCTCGTACGAAGCCACGGAATCGACGATGTACGGCGTTCTGCCGCGCGAGTTGGCGGAATTCCTCGCCCCGGCCGGCTGCGAGTGGGACGCGCCCGTGATCGGGGAGCCCTGGCCCACGCCTCCCGTTCCCGGCCCCGAGGTGATGGACCTGTCGAAGCAGCCGAGCAGGGGCGCGTGCCGGGCCGCGTCGGAGCGGATGGCGCACGGCTCCAACAACTGGGCCGTGGCCGGCAGCCGCACCGAGCACGGAGGCGCCCTGCTCGCCTCGGACATGCACCTCGGCATCGCGGTGCCCATCATCTGGTACCGCGCCGTGCTCGAGTGGCCCGACTGGCGCGGCGGTGAGAACCGCGTCATCGGCGTCACCCTGCCCGGCGCGCCGGCCGTGATCGCCGGGAGCAACACGCACGTGGCGTGGGGTTTCACGAACAGCTACGGCGACTGGGTCGATCTCGTGATCGTCGAGCCGGATCCG
>JAFDER010000632.1 GCA_019310245.1 Deltaproteobacteria bacterium | reverse complement strand
AAGGCGTCCGTCTAGTCGGGCATGCATATCCCGTGCAGGAAGACGCTGCCGCATGGCTCGAAGTACGGTCCGGGACCGCATGTGTACCCGGTCGGGCAGTCCGTAGTCACCTCGCACCACCGGAAGCAGACGGGTGTTCCGGTCGTATCGTGCATGCAGATGTGGCCGGGAGAGCAGGGATCGGCAGAGGGGTCGCACGCTTCACCGATCCCCAGCGTCCCCCGGCTGCCCGTCATGCATATCTCCCAGGCGATACATGTCGTGTCATTGACGGTGTACTCGCAGTACTCGCCATACGCGCAGCCGCACTGCTCCACGATGTTGCACACGCCACCTGCGGAATAGGTCAGAGACGGGCATGTCGGGGAGTCGATCCCGGGCTCGGTCAGGCTATCCATGGCAGTGTCCACGACCGGATCATCCACCGGATCCGGGGCCGCGTCCGGAGGCTCCGTGTCGGGAATGTCCGTATCCATCCCCGTGTCCGTCGCCGGTTCCACGGCCATGTCAACGGGCGCTTCCGTTCCAGGGTCCACACCCGTATCCTGCCCCTCCTTGTTGAACTCCGTCGAGCACGCAACCAGCACCAGGACCAGCATCGAGGCAAATAGACGCATCTGCTCCTCCTGAGGCAACTTCTCAAGTATAGAGATTCTCCTCCTGCTGGCAAACAGGAAGCTACCGCAGCATGAGGGGCACCTTGCAGGTGGGATATGCAGGGGTGGGAGCGGCCGTCACGTCCAGCTATGATCATCCATCGCGTTCCAGGGCACGAGCCGCGTTCCCTGACGTGTGTGGGCGGCATCGCCGCCGTGGACGAGCACCTTGGTGACGGGTGTGGCTCCCGCTCTCTTCTCGAAGAGGTCGAGGCCGCGGAAGAAGTCGGATGCGATGGTCTGCCCGGACTTGGTCTCCACGGCCAGGAGCTTGTCTCCCCGCTCGATGACGAGATCCACCTCGTTTCCCTTCCGGTCCCTGTGGAAGTGGAGTCCCCCCCGCTGTCCCGTGCGGGCGTGCGCCTTCATGACCTCGGACACGACCCACGTCTCGAACACGGCGCCGCGAAGCGGGTGGTGTGCGAGCTGATCGGGGGACGTCACGCCGAGCAGGTAGCAGACGAGCCCCGTGTCCAGGAAGTGGAGCTTGGGAGTCTTGACCTGCCTCTTCGTCAGGCTCGCGGTGAGGGGGGGGAGCCTCGTGGCGATGTAGCTCGCCTCCAGCACCGAGAGCCACGAGCGGGCCGTGTTGTGCGACACGCCGCAGTCGGAGGCGAGTGACGAGAGGTTGAGGAGCTGCGCCGTGCGGCCCGCGCACAGCCTCAGGAACGTCTGGAACGCGATCAGGTCTCCCACGTTGAGGATCTGCCGCACGTCGCGCTCCACGTACGTGCCCACGTAGCTCGCGTACCATTCGGGAGGCGGGATGCTCCGGTCGAACACGGCGGGATAGCTCCCTCGCCACATGGCCTCGATCAGGTCCTCGCAGGGCTCGCCGAAGCGCCCGATCTCGTCGAGTCCCAGCGGGAGCAGCGTCACCAGGGCGGTGCGACCGGCCAGCGACTGGCTCACGGCCCCGAGCAGGGCCATGTTGACCGACCCCGTCAGTACGAACCGACCCGGCTCGGGCCGCTCGTCCACCTCCACCTGCAGGTAGGACAGGAGCTCGGGGACCCTTTGCACCTCGTCTATCACGGCTCCGGTGCGATGGCGCGACAGGAACTCCCTCGGGTCGCTCCTCACCCCTTCCCTCACGTCCGGAGCCTCGAGGTTCACGTAGGGCTTGTCGCTGAAGAGCATCCTGCCGAGCGTGGTCTTGCCCGACTGGCGGGGCCCCGTGATCGTGATGACCGGGTAGTGGCCAGCGACCTGACGGACGTGATCGGAGATGGATCTTTCAATCATATCTAGAGGTTAGCGCGGAAGGGGCTGATTGTCAATCTGACTTACAATTAGCCCCTTCATGGGGGCGGAGCCGCTTACTGTGCGGCGAGGAGCTCTCCGAATCCAGTTTGAAGAGGGCTCCCTGGATGGCGGGGGTGAGCCAGGCGATCTGGTCGATCGTGAAGTAGACGCCGGGCTTTCTGTGCGTGGTCCGCCTGTACTCTCTCGCGTGCTCCTCTGACCAGAGGAAGACGGCCTCGCGTCAAAACGCGTCGATGAT
>JAFDER010000631.1 GCA_019310245.1 Deltaproteobacteria bacterium | reverse complement strand
CACGGTCCGGGTGACCTCGTTGTCCTCGACGAGGACGTGGGTGCCGACGACGTGCACTCCCCACTGGCCGTTGTGCTCGAGCAGGTTGCCCGTGACCTCGACATGGCTCGCGCCGTAGGAGACGTCGATGCCGCCGAGGGGGCAATCGTGCACCCAGCAGTTGCGGACGTGCACGCCCGCAGCGCCGTTGACGAAGATCCCGGTCAGGGTGTCCAGGTCGGCCTCGACCTCGAACCCCATGACCGTGACGTGGTCGCCCGTGATCACGAAGCCGATGCATCTCGCGCCGTGCAGTGTCTCGGACTCGAAAGTGAGGTGCCCGGTGTCGCCACTGCCGCTTCGAGAGATGGTCACCCTCTCGTCGTAGGTTCCGTCGCGGATGATGGCCGTATCACCAGGCTCGATCGTGTCCGCAGCTTTCTGGACGCTGCCCCAGGGAGCATCCGATGATCCCGGCCCGAGATCGTCTCCCCCCTCCTCGACCCAGTAGGTGGCCCCGAGAGCCGTGGAGGGGGCCAGGAGCATCAGCGTGATGAGGAGCGCAAGAGGTCTCGTGCTGGCATTCATCGCTCCGACTCCATTCAATCCTGGCTCAGCACGATGGCTCCGCCATCCGGCAGCGCCTCGAAGAAGGCCGTCGTGCCATCGATGCGGCACGTGGTCGAGACCCCATCCTGGTTCGCGATGCACGAGATCCAGCCTCCGGGGAGCTCCGTCATCAGCGTGAGGCTCTCGTCGTAGAGCGCGGGGTCGAGAGGAGAGGAAAGGCACAGGACGATGCGCTCGTCGGTGTCGGGGATCATCACGACCTGCGAGCCGTTGCGCTCGGCCTGGTACTTGTGTGCGCTGATGAAACCGGCAATCCACACATCGTCGACGAAGTAGCTGTCCGTGATGAGACCATCGAGGAACGTCTCGAACTGCGCGAGACTGACCGCGCCGTTGTTGACTCCGCCGCCGTACTCGCGGCAGTTGCTGGACGTGCCGGGCGTGTCGCACACGCAGTTGACTGCATCGGCGGGATCGCAGATGCCGTGGAAGTGGACGTTCCCCCAGTCGTCCGCCCAGCCGCCCGAAGAAAGATGATCCCCGATCTGCGTCAACATCGTCTCGCCGGGCGTCGCCGGATAGATGCCGGTGGAGTGCGCCCGTTCGATGCAGTGGAACTCCTCGAGCAGGGATTGGACCTGCTCCTCCGTCACGTTCCAGGTTGTTCCCCCACCCCTGTTGAATCCCATCAGGGGGCTCCGGCTCGGCGGATACGCCGACACGATGATGCGGGAGGCCTCACCGATCTGGTACTCTGCGTCGGCATAATCTGCAGCGCCGGCGTGATCCATCGTGTGATTCGCAAGCTCCTGCGATTCCGCGGGCGCGTCCGTCTCCCACCTGTCCTGGTGAGCGAGATAGCTCGATGTTCCGGGATTGACGAACCAGGTGCCCGTGAGTCCCCGCACGATCATCGCGGGGACTCCCAGGGTGGCTTGACCGGGCGTGCTGTCATCGAAGTTGATCGTCAGTGCGGCGCTGCGGTCATGCTTCCAGCGGGCGATCTCGGTGTGGCCGGCGATTCCGGGCGCCGGGTTCGAGAAGCCTTCCGTCGAGCCGCAGTCGAACTCCGGCGGCTCGGCGTCGCCGGCGTCCAGGCTGTCATCTGTCGCGGTATCGCCGGCGTCGGAGGCCGCATCATCGGTGACGACGTCGGAATCCGCGGCGTGCACATCGCCATCGGAGTCCGAGTCTCCCTCTGGACCCGAGCGTGATGCACAGCCCACGGAGACCGCGAGCACGCATGCTGCCCAGGCAAGGATCCTCGATCCCGTCATGGTCATTCTCTCCCCGATGTGGTTCTTCTAGAACTCGTAGAGCGTGGAAAAACCGTCACCATTGATCATGATCGTGCCGGTGTCCGTGCCGTAGGCCTCGAACCACGCCTCCTTCAACGGTACGAGCGAGAAGCGGTGCGTGCTCGTGATGTACGCCAGGCACGCGTCACCGTGGCCGTCGTGGATGAGCTCGAGGTCCACCTGCACGGGATGCG
Source organism: Deltaproteobacteria bacterium (assembly GCA_019310245.1). GTDB lineage: Bacteria > Myxococcota_A > Polyangia > DRWM01 > DRWM01 > JAFDER01. The sequence goes on along the minus strand of JAFDER010000631.1, from coordinate 122 downwards.
ACTCCATGAACGAGCCGTCCCAGCACAGACGGAAGTGGTGGTCCTCGCACCCGCCGCCATAGGAGATCGTGATCAGGATGTCGTCGCCATCGATGGAGACGCTCTCGAAGTCGTATTCTGAA
>JAFDER010000630.1 GCA_019310245.1 Deltaproteobacteria bacterium | reverse complement strand
CCAGGCAGTATGCTCGTGCCAGGAGATGACCCCATGCGGTCTCCGTGATATGATATCACCTGGAACTGCACTCGCAAATGGGAGAGAGTTGATGAACAGAGGCCCACTCATCGCCATGTGCGTCCTCGCCGCTGCCTGCGGCGACCTCAACAAGGGACCTGGCTGGGACGGTACAACCGACGGGTCTGCCGACGGCTGGCCGGACATGAGCAACCCCGACGTGCCCGACGCCGCGTCGGACGTCGAGGAGGAGCTGTGCGGCGGGTCGAGCTTCTCGATCTCGCGCGTCATCCCGGACGTGATGATCGTGCTCGACAGGTCGAACTCGATGGCGGACACGCCTCCGTCGCCTCCTCTGTGGGACACGATCCGCACGGCGATCACCTCCGTGACGGCCGCGCCGCGTGACACCGAGATCTGGTTCGGGCTCATGAGCTTCCCGGGACCGGCCTGCGCCGGGCTCAGCAACCAGTGCGTCCACCCCGGACCCACCGAGGTGCTCGTGCCCGTGGGGGAGGGATCCGGTTCCTCGATCGCGTCGACGCTGACCGGCCTCACATGGTGCGGCGGAACGCCGATCGCCCTGAGCCTCCAGAGCGCCGGTGCCTACCTGGACACGCTCATGGATGATCACCCGAAGTACGTCCTCCTCGCCACGGACGGCGGACCGAACTGCAACGCCGAGCTCGACGGCGCCACGTGCATCTGCACGAATCCCATGGGCGGCTGCGCGATCAACAACGAGAACTGCCTTGACCACCAAAGGACCTACGACGTGCTCGACGCCCTGTGCGTCAGGGGGATCGAGACGTTCGTGCTCGGCATGGGAGGCGCGGCCGACTGGGACTGGGTCATGGCGGCCATGGCGGCCCACGGCTGCACCGGAGACGCCTACGCTGCCGACGACCTGACGGGCATCACCGACGTGCTCAACGCCATCGCGGGAGAGGTCGCAACGTGCCAGTTCGAGCTCACGTGCGCGGACATCCCGGATCTGAACAAGGTGAACTTCTTCTACGAGCCGGACCACACGCCCATCCCGAGGGACACGTCCCGGACGAGCGGATGGGACTGGATCGACCCCTGCGACACCGGCGACACGACGGGGATGGTGGAGTTCTTCGGGGTGGACTGCGAGAACATCCTCACCGGCGCGGTCGAGTCCGTCAGCGCCGAGTTCGGCTGCCCGACAATCCTGATCTAGACGGGGAGGCTAGTCGGCCTTCTCTTCCTGATTCTCGTCGCCCGCTTCGGACGGGTCGATGCCGTACCTCAGGTAGGACTCGTTGATCTCGAGGGCTCCCGACTGCTCGGCCCTGGCCCGCAGGTCGTCCACCCACTCGGTGAACATCGAGATCTTCTTCTCGCCCTCGAGATAGCGCTTGATGTCCGCCTTCTTGACCGCGAAGTCGTCGTCGTCGGGCTCGATCCGGTCGGCGAGCACCGTGACGTACCACCGGTCGCCCACCGTGACCACGTGCGTGACCAGGGGGCTCTCCATGTCGAGGCCGAACAGCTCATCGACGAGCGCCGAGTCCTTGCCGATCCCGGGAACGCTGTCGTCGTCGTGGCTCACCCAGCTCGACTCCTTGTACCGGGGCATGAGCGGGTCGCGGGGCTCCTCCTCGGCCTCCGGTTCCTCCTCCTCGCCCTCATCAGCCGGCCCGGGGGAGGCCTCGGTCTCCTCCGGAGGGTAGTAGACGGCCTCGAGATCCGCCGCGGCGAGTTCGATGTCCCTGCCGCTCTGCACCTTCTCGAGCAGCGCGGTGGCGGCCTCCTCGGCCTGCACGCGCGCGAGGGCCAGCAGCATCAGCGTGCGGCCGAGCTCGTCCTTCACGTCCTCGAACGGGATGTCCCCCTCCCTGAAGCCCGTGCACTTGATGATGTGGAAGCCGAACGTCGACTTCACCGGCCCGGCAATCTCCCCCTCCTCCAGGCCGAAGGCCACGTCCTCGTACTCCTCGACGAGCTGGCCTCGCGATCTGAACCCGATGTCGCCGTCGAGCTTCGCGGATTCGACGTCCTCGCTGTGCTCGCGGGCGAGCTTGCCGAAGTCCATCCCGGAGTTGGCCTTCGCCAGGATCTCCTCGGCCAGGGTCTTCTTCTCCGCTTCCTCGTCCTCCCCCGCATCGGCGTCCAGCTTGATGAGGACGTGGCTCGTGC
>JAFDER010000629.1 GCA_019310245.1 Deltaproteobacteria bacterium | reverse complement strand
GTCATGAGCACGAACAGCTCCGCGTTGCCGGGCGCCGGGAAGTCGAGCCTGAGCAGCCGCGCCACGTGCTCCATCGAGAGCTGGGTGTTGAACACGAACCCGCCGAGAGCGAGGTTCGCGGCGAGAAAGGCCCTGCGCGGCCAGGGGTTGCGGAGGCGGGAGCCCCACAGGTAGAGGACCACGGCCAGCAGGAAGGCCGCGAGGAGGTAGATGACCGCCGGGTCCCTCAGCTGGGGCCAGCCGGGCGGTGGCGGCGCGGCGGCGACCGGCACGCCGAGCACCTCGGCGGCCGCGCTGCTGGACACGTTGACCGCCTCGACGACCGCCCGCGCCGTGACGGTCGCGCCCGTGAGCGCGTCGACCCCGTGCTCGTCCCCGGGCCTGTCGTCCCCGCCTTCGCGCAGGAAGAATCTCCGCCCGATCGTGCGGCCCTCGAACGACGCCTCGAGCCAGGAGCCGATGCCCTCGATGTAGGCGGGCGTCTCGTCCGACTCGACGAGCCTGACGCGCTCGAGCGACCCGTCGCCTTCGACGGCCAGGAGCAGGTTGATGGGTCCGCCGTACCCCTTCACGTCCTGCGCCACCGTCATGGAGGACATGGCGAGACCCCCCCCGCCGCCTCCGGGCTCCTGCGGGAAGCGGTAGTGGATGAACGGCCTCATCACCTCGGAGGCCCCCTGCCTGCCGGTGGCTGCCAGGATCTCGTCCGGCGAGAAGCGCACCCTCGGCCGATCCGTGCGGGTCCTGACGATCCAGCCGAGGGCGAGCGAGGCGATCACGATCCCCGCGATGAGGGCCGTGAGCCCGTGCCAGGGGAAGGACTGATGGGAGACGCGCAGCCGCCCGAAGGCTGCGAGGAGGTCGGGCCTCGCCTCCCGGGCCCGCTGATGGAGGACGAGAAGGAGGATCGAGAGGGCGCAGGCCGCCAGCACGTCGCACGTCGTCGACGCTCCCAGGATCGGGAGGAGCACCACGCCGGCGCACAGGCCTCCCAGGGCGCCTCCCCAGTGGTCTGCGGACTCGAGAAGCGCGGCCAGAGACGATCCCCCGGTGCGTGGGTGCAGGGACGCGGCTGCGGGGAACGCTCCACCCGCGAGCAGGCCGCAGGCAAGGAAGAGGACGGCGAATTCCGTCTCCGAAGGTCCGGTCCGCAGGATGGAGGGCAGGGACGCCGCGACGAGCGCGATCCCTGCCGTGACGAGCGGCACGGCAGGGCGCCTGCGGTCCGTGCGGACCGCGAGGACGTGGAATCCGAACGCGCCGAGCGCCAGCCCCGCCATGAAGAGCGCATTCATGAGCCCCACGTGCAGATAGAGCGTTCCGAACCTGCTCTGGTACGCGTGCAGCAGGACGAGGTCCAGCGAGATGGAGACGAGGCCTGCCATGGCTGCCAGGGCTGCAGCGTTGAACGCCCCCGGGCCCGCGGCAGCGGGGAACAGGACGAGGTGCCTCGCGCGCAGGACCAGGAGCACGAGGAGCGGAACGAGCGCGATCCATGCTCCGGCCGCCCAGAGGGCGTCGAGCACCTCGGGAACCCGCGAGTCGAGCGTGCGGCCCAGGACCATGAGCTGCGTGACGTACGCGACGGGCCGATCGTCCGTGTTGATCAGCGCGGGCTCGCCGGGCCGGGGCGCCCTCTCGTAGATGTCCCGCACGAACGCGACGCGCCCGGGCTCCATGATCGTGTGGAAGATCTCCGGACGGAAGCGCGAGCCCCCGCTCTCGAGATCCCGGAACCGCGCGGCCAGCTCCGCGGCGTCGTCCGTGAGCGAGCCCGGGCTCGCCGTGGCCAGGAACACGCACCGCTCGCCCGGCGTGACCACGACCTGCGGGAACACCCGCGAGAGCGTGGAGAAGATGGACCGTCCGTACCGCTCCACCTCGCCTCCGAGGGTGTTCTCCGCGCTCGTGATTCGCGTCGTGAACACGCCTCCCGGCTCGAGCTTCGCCCTCACGGCGCGGAAGAACTCCTCCGTGAACAGCCGGTTCATCAGCGCCGTGTCCGGGTCCGGCATGCGCACGATCACGGCGTCGAACCTGCGCGCCCCGCCCTCGACGTACGAGCGGGGGTCCATGTGCTCGATCTCGACCCGGGGGTCCTCGAGGGCGGCCCTGTCGGGCTCCGGCAGGAACCCGCGGAGCCTCTCCATCATCAGGGCGTCGGG
>JAFDER010000171.1 GCA_019310245.1 Deltaproteobacteria bacterium | reverse complement strand
GTTCGAGTTCGCCCTGGCATGGTACCCGCGGCTCGAGATGCCCGCGTACTTCGCGAGGCTCGTCAAGGAGATCAGGTAGGCCAGGTGCCGGTCGTTGCGGACCGGCTGTCCCGGGGGTAAGGTATGGGTCCCAAGCGGAAGGGAGAGAGAAAAATGCCCAAGAAGATAGACCTCGAGCTGGAGATCACGGAGGAGAAGATCGCCGCGATGCTGGAGTCGGCGGGCAAGGAGCTCGAGCATCACGAGGCCCTCGACTTCTCGGGCTTCAACTTCGAGGCCATCCGCCAGTCCATCGCTGAGGCAAAGGTCTCGCAGTACCTGCCCAGCCGCGAGGGAAAGGTCCCGAAGCTGCCTGAGACGAGCGAGAGCGGCGAGATCGTCTTCGACATGGGCCCGGCCTCCATCTCCATCCCGGCGAGCTACGCCCCGTACGTGCGCTACGTGCACGAGGTGTTCGGAACGCCCTCGGACGAAGCCGATGTGGAGTTCGGGGTGGCGCTCAAGTACTTCCACACCCTGCGCCAGTGGGTGGGCAACCTGCCCGGCACGCTCAGGGATCAGATCGGGGACTTCCTGCGAAACGCCGGCGAGGTCCAGGACGAGATGGAGAGGCGGATGGAGTCCTACGCGGACGTGATGGCCGACGACCCCAACTTCGAGGTCGTGGCACACGTGCCGTACATGTACGCCTACCTGTGCCGGCTGATGGTCGACCCCGGCGTGCCCGCCGAGGTCAAGGTGGACATCGCGATGGGCATCGTGTACTTCGCCTCGCCCGTGGACGTGCTGCCCGAGGCGTTCATCGACCATCCCCTCGCGTTCGCGGACGACGCCTGCGTCGCGCTGTGGGTCCTCAAGGATCTCGAGGGCAACGTCGTGACCAAGGAGACGATCGAGGAGAACTGGCCGGGCGAGGCCCCCCTGCCCGCCTCCACCGAGGTGTGGGAGAAGCCGCTGCGAGAGCTCCTGGGCGAAGACCTCGTGGACGCCGTGAACACGTACTTCGCCCTGAAGCGGGGACGCAGGACCATCGGACCCAGGTGACCGGGGCCGGCACAGCCGAACGGTTCACGATCACGAGCGAGTTCTCGCCCACCGGCGACCAGCCGGGCGCCATCGAGGAGCTCGTCGACGGGCTCGAGAAGCGCAAGACCGAGCAGGTCCTGCTCGGCGTCACGGGCTCGGGCAAGACCTTCACCGTGGCCTGCGTCGTGGAGCGCGTCCAGAGGCCGACCCTCATCATGGCCCACAACAAGACGCTCGCCGCCCAGCTCTACCAGGAGTTCAAGGAGCTCTTCCCGCAGAGCGCCGTCGAGTACTTCGTCTCCTACTACGACTACTACCAGCCCGAGGCGTACCTCCCGGCCACGGACACGTACATCGAGAAGGACTCGTCGATCAACGACGAGATCGACCGCATGAGGCACTCGGCCACCCGGTCCATCCTCACGCGGCGGGACGTGATCGTGGTGGCGTCGGTCTCGTGCATCTACGGCATCGGCGCGGCCGAGGACTACGGCTCCATGCTCGTGACCGTGGAGAAGGACACGGAGTACCGACGAAACGATCTGCTCAAGGCCCTGGTCAACATCCGCTACGAGCGCAACGACATGGACTTCCACCGCGGCACGTTCCGCGTGCGCGGCGACACCGTGGAGATCTACCCGCCCTACGAGCAGGAGCAGGCCGTGCGCGTGGAGTTCTGGGGGGATCAGATCGAGAAGATCTCCACCATCGACCCGCTGAGGGGACGGCCCACTGGAGAGATCCGAAAGACCGTGTTCTACCCCGGCAGCCACTGGGTCACGACCAGCGACAACCTTCGCAGGGCCGTCATGACGATCCACAAGGAGCTGCAGGGAAGGCTCGTGGAGCTCGACGGCGCCGGCAAGCTCGTCGAGAAGCAGCGACTGCGCGAGCGGACGCTCTACGACATGGAGATGATCGAGACCACCGGCTACTGCTCCGGCATCGAGAACTACTCGCGACACCTCGCCGACAGGAAGCCCGGGGAGCCGCCGCCGACCCTGATCGACTACTTCCCGGACGACTTCCTGCTGGTCGTGGACGAGTCGCACCAGACCCTGCCCCAGATCAGGGCCATGTACCGCGGGGACCGGTCGCGCAAGGAGAACCTGGTCGAGTACGGCTTCCGGCTCCCCTCGGCCCTGGACAACAGGCCGCTGACCTTCGAGGAGTTCGAGCAGAAGGTGGGCCAGAGGCTGTACATCTCGGCCACGCCGGGGGACATGGAGCTCGAGCGCACCGGCGGAGAGGTGGTCGAGCAGATCATCCGGCCCACGGGTCTTCTCGATCCCGCGGTCGAGATCCGGCCCGCCGAGGGCCAGGTGGACGACGTGGTGGGCGAGATCCGCAAGCGCGTCGACGACGGCGACCGGGTCCTCGTCACGACGTTGACCAAGCGCATGGCCGAGGATCTGACGGAGTACCTCACGGAGGTGGGCCTCAAGGCGGGGTACCTGCACTCCGACGTGGAGACCCTGGAGAGGATCGACATCCTGCGCGATCTCAGGCTCGGCACCATCGAGGTCCTCGTGGGGATCAACCTCCTGCGCGAGGGCCTCGACCTGCCGGAGGTCTCCCTCGTCGCGGTGCTGGACGCCGACCGCGAGGGGTTCCTGCGCTCGGCGCGCGCCCTGATCCAGACGTGCGGACGTGCGGCGCGCAACATCAACGGCAAGGTCCTGCTCTACGGCGACCGGGTGACCAACTCCATGAGCAAGACCGTGAGCGAGACAGAGCGGCGGCGGCGCATCCAGGAGGCGTACAACCGGCAGAACTCCATCACCCCCCGCTCCATCGAGAAGGCGGTGAGGGACGCGCGGCCGGGATCGCCCGCCTCCGACTACGTGGACCTGGTGCCCGTGAGCGCGGACGGCGCTACCGACGGACAGCGCGTCGAGGATCTGCGTGCGGAGATGCTCGTCGCCGCCGCAAACCTTGACTTCGAGCGCGCCTCCATGCTCAGAGATAGGATCAGGGAACTGAAGCATGACCCGGCTCCGCCGGTCAGAAGAAAGCGGAGCGGGAGGCGGAAGCGCAGATGACAGCCGACCACGACCACATCGCGGGCCGCGGCATGGTCGCCCTTGGCGGCTGCTCCATCGTGCTCATCGTCACGCTGGCCGCCGGCGCCGGTGCCTGCTTCCTGTACAAGCACAGGGGTGAGGCGGGCAGCGCAATAGCGGCCGAGTCGATGGAGGACCTCTCCGAGCTGGATGCGGTCCGCCTGGAGCTCCTCATCCTTTCCGGGGAGATCTCCGACCCCGCGCGCGCCAGGCACGACCTCACGCGGGCCTCGAGACAGCTCGAGACGATCGAGATCCGGCTCGCCACCCAGCGCAAGGAGCACGGCTACCTCAAGGTCAGGGCCCTGTACGAGTCCGTCGATCTCCAGCTGGAGATCCTGAAGAACAAGGACACTGGCGAGGACGAGATCCCGCCCCTGCCGCCCGCGTCCACCGTGCCGGAGATGAACGACAGGTACGTGGGCACGAAGGTGAAGAAGAGCGCGCTGATCAAGTCCAGGATCTTCACCCCGTCTCCCACCCGCACGATCCGATACGGACCCGCGCTCTTCCACGTCGCGCGCAAGCCGAAGAAGCGATCGGCCATCGGCAGCCTCGATGCTCCCAAGGGCTGGAAGTTCATCGAGGTGGAGCTGGGAGTCACTGGCACGGCGGCGCTCGTCGAGTACTCGCTCCTGCTCATGGACGACTTCCGGCGCGCCTTCCCCCCCTACCTCGGCGCGGAGAAGTACCTCGCCCGCGGAAAGCTCTCGGGAAGCAGCGGCCAGCACGCCGTGTGGCGCGAGGTGCACGAGACGACCTCCAAGAAGAAGGTCCTCTGGCTGCACCGCGTCTTCGCCCTGCCGAAGGACTCCATCGACAATCCGGTGCTCGAGATCCAACGACAGGGAGCGGCCAAGCGCGTGTGGATCCAGTACTGACCATGACACACGACACTCGCGCATCTGGCCTCGTCGTCGCCTCGGTCCTCCTGGCCGCATGCGGACCGCCCTGCGCACGCGAGGGCAGGTGCATCGAGCAGGTGGACGACGGCCTGAGGCGGCACTCGATGATCCTCACCTCCGAGGCCGTGTCCTGCACGCCGTACGAGGGATGGGAGACGCTGGAGACGCCTCAGGGCGAGATCGTCTCGGGAGTCGAGGTGTGTGCCGAGTGGGAGGACGCGTGCTGGTGCGAGAGGAACGAGTCCACGAGATTTGGCATGGCCGTGGTTCTCTCCGATCCCGAATCCGGCTCCGGGTGCCTCTCCTGGGACCTGGTCGAGTCGGAGTTCTGGGCCTATCCCCACGGCACGGTGTGCCCGACTCCCGGAGGCTGGAGCCTGGATCTGGACGCCTACCCCGACTCGGCCTGCGGGATCGCGATCCTTCCCCAGGTGGAGTGGAACGAGCTGACTCGCATGGAGGTGGTCTGCGAGTGGACCACGGACGACGGGACGGTCTTCGTGACCGACAGGCTGTACTTCCAGCTCCTGCCCTGAGCGTCCGTGCAACTTCCTTGAATCCCAACGCAATCTCGATTAGAGAGAATATGGGGACGCCGGTTGGACGGCGTGGCAAGGGGCTGGGATGACGCTCGAGGAAAGGCTAGAAAAGGCGTTCACCGGAATCCGTTTCCTCCCGGGCTCGAAGATCGAGGAGGCGAGGCAGCGCCAGCGGGTGCTGGTTCAGGTGCCCGTGATGGCCCGCCTCTCGCGCGAGGGAACGGTGACCCTCGGCGACGTCTACTCGCACTGCATCGCTCTGGGAGGCATTGGGCTGCCGGGCGGGCCCGCCCTCAAGGTCTCCATCCTCGCTTTCGACGCAAAGGGCGGGGTCTCGGCCGTGGCATGCGCCCCTAAGAAGAAGGGCGTGCACGCCGAGGGTGCGAAACGACTCGCGAAGATCGAGAAGAGGCTGCGGAAGATCAAGACCACCGACGATCTCGAAGCACTCTATCGCAAGGCCAGCGGCAAGCAGCGTCCAGGCGAGACGCTCGTGGATCTCGCGCTCTCGCACTGGGAGAACACGCCGAAGTCCACGATCCTGCGGATGCGGGAGTCGTGGATCGAGACCATGGTCTCCGGACGCACGGCGCTGTACCTGGCGATGGACCGCAGGGACACCGACAAGCCGGCCAGGCCCACGGATCCCATCACGTCGATGCAGAAGCTTCTCGAGACCCGCGCGGGAGGCGTCTTCCAGGTCCAGGCGCTCGTCACGAAGACGAAGCCGATGAAGAAGTACATCGAGAGCCTGGAGGAGCCCACCCGGATCATCTGGGTGTACCGCCGCATGATCCGGTCCTGATGGCGATCACCCTGACGGTCGTCGAGGCCGAGGCCGGCACGCGCCTCGACCGGTTCCTCGCGAACCACGTTGACGGCCTGAGCACTCGGGCGGCCGCCAGGCTGGCCGCGGCCGGCGCCGTGCTCGTCAACGGCCGCCGCTCGCGCAAGGGCCGCGCGCTCCACGCGGGCGACACGCTCCAGGTCGACGAACGGGACATCGACGCACACTCGGGCGACTTCGCGCCCGAGCCCGACCCGGCCATGAACGTGCCGATCCTGCACCGCGACGACAGGACGCTCGTGGCCGAGAAGCCCCCGGGCATCCACACGGCCCCCGTGCGCGGCAGGGACGCGGGAACGCTCGTCTCCGCCGTCCTGGCCGCGGCCCCCGAGATGGCGCGCATCGAGGGGTTCCACCGGCGCGAGGTCGGCCTTGTACACAGGCTCGACCGCGACACCTCGGGTGCCTGCCTCTTCGCCCTGGACCAGGACGCGTTCGACAGGCTGCGCACCGCCTCAGAGACCGACCTCGTCGTCAAGGACTACCACGCCGTGGTCGAGAACAGGTTTCTCCGTGGACCGCCCGTGCTCGAGGCGGCCATCCCGGCGGCCCGCTCACGCGGCAGGAGCGTGTACGTGGAGTCCGTCCGCCGGCTCAGGAGCAAGGTGCTCGCGCCGCGCCGCCTCGAGGACGGCACCCGGCTCGTCAGGCTGCACGTCGAGTCCGTCGATGCCACGTCCCGCCACTCGCTGCTTCGCGTCAAGATCTCGCGCGGGTTCCGCCATCAGGTCCGCTCCGTCCTCGCGGCCGTCGGCCACCCCATCGTGGGAGACGAGCTGTACGGACGTCCGTCGAAGCAGGGCCTGCTCCTGCACGCCTCGCGCATCGTCTTCCCCCACCCCGACGACGGGAGGCTCACGCGCGTGAACTCGAGCCCGGAACGGCTCGAGGCCGCCTGGAACAAGCTCTAGAACCTCCTGGAGAAGAACTCGAGCAGGAGCGCCGTACCCGCCGGCGACAGGCCGAAGCTCTCGATCTCCGCCTCGAGCTCTTCCTGCGTCCCGTTGCCGGGGATGTACCCGTTGACCCGGGCTGAGGCAGTGGAGCGCACGAAGTCAGGGAACGACGGGTACATGGTTCCGAACTCCGACATGAGCTCGCCGAAGTGCTGGAGCTGGTACTTCTGGTGGTAGTCCTCGGCCTGGTAGAAGGTCCCGGCCTCCTCGATGGCCGTGTGCAGCTCCAGGCCCAGCTCCTCGGCCAGCTCCGCCTTCTTCCGCTCCGCCAGCGCCTGCTGGTCCACGTCGTGGAAGAAGACCACGGACCTGTACTGGTCGCACCACGGCACCGACTCGGGGCGGTGCGCTCCGAAGAACACGTCCAGCAGATCGCCGTACGTGATCACCGACGGATCGAACACCACCTCGACCGTCTCGGTGTGATCACCCAGGCTCAGGTACGTGGGATTCTCCGTCGTCCCCCCTGCGTACCCGACACGCGTCCTGACGACTCCGGCCATCTGCCCGAACTGGGCATCCGGACCCCAGAATCAACCCAGGCCGAAGGTGGCGACCTGGATCTCCCCGTACTCGATCAGATCGATGGGCGGCAGGTCCGTGCCCGGGGTCGGACCCTGGATCGCGCCCGCGAGGGGCTGCTCGACTGCACGCATATCGATACCCGCTTCCTGCTCTGCTCCGTCCGCTCCCGTCGTGGCGCATCCAAGGGCCACGAGGCAGACTCCCGGAATCAATGTTCTCGTCATTCCTGTCGATTAAGGCGACGATGCGTGAACGTCGAGCCCTACGGAAGGCCCGGGAAGGCGTCCACGTACTTGACGTCGAAGTCGCTGAACGCGTCCACCACCTTCAC
>JAFDER010000170.1 GCA_019310245.1 Deltaproteobacteria bacterium | reverse complement strand
CGATCGCGATGGCGTCCGCGGCAAAGCGCTCCACCACGGACTCCATGAGAGCCACGCCGGCATCGTGGTCCGAACTGTAGAAGATGGCGGCCTGCTTCATGCCGCTCACGAGCAATGCCAGCGCCACCGTCTTCTCGATGCCGGGCTGCGGCATGAACTTGCCCGCCTCGTCCAGCGGCTCGCCCGCGTAGGTGGCCTCGAGCCCCTCGTGCACCGTGGTGCCGTCGAGCTTGAGGTAGGAGAGCGAGAGGTCCGCCTGTGCGAAGTCGATCGGGCCCCCTGCGGGGGCGAGCTCCAGGAGCATGGCGCCCTTGCTGCGGCTGAGGAAGACCGTGGCCACCTCCAGCTTCGCCTGCGGGTCTCCCTCCTCTCCCGGGAAGCCGTATGAGCCGGCGAGGGTGAATCCCTCAGAGGGGAGCATCGTGACGCTGAGGTCGTAGGCCAGGGGACAGACCATCCACGGCCAGCTGTCCTCCATGAGACCGTCCACCTCCTCGGTGTTGACCAGGGAGAACGCGTTGGCGCCGCGGATCTCGGACATGGCGCTCATGACGTCCGGGCCCAGGCCCAGGCCGAGCCCGAACAGCGTGAGCCCCACGCCGTCCTCCGAACCCTCGATCGCGATGTTCTGGAACTGGGTCGGGGTGGTCGAGCCCACGTTCGGCTGGTAGTCGCTGAAGACCATGACGCGCACCTCGTCGGTCTCGCCCACGGCGGAGCGCGCCAGGGGATAGGCCGTCCTCATGCCGGCCTCCATGTTCGTGGATCCGTCCGTGCCGAGCCTGTCGATGGCATTGTGGATCCTCACCTGGTCCGAGCCGGGCGTGAGATCGAGCACGACGCTGGAGCTCGAACCGAAGGTCACCATGGCGAACCGATCCCCCTCGTGCAGGCGATCCGCGATCGCGTGCAGCAGCTTCTCCGAGAGGGCGCCGGGGCTGTTCTCTCCCGTGTAGGACCAGCCCATGGAGCCGGAGACGTCCACCGTGGCGACGATGGTCTGCGTGGGTCGGACATACGTGTCAGGGTCGATGGTGGACGACATCCCCACCTGGACCCAGGCCGCGCTCCCACCGACCGCGTCCGGTGCGATGGCCAGGGCCGATCGCAGGCACAGCGTCTCCTCGCAGGGCTCGCCGGCGAGCGGCAGGTCGTGCTCGGAGAACATTGCTTCGACGATGAGCGCCTCGGCGGGAGGCACCTTGCCCTCATCGACGAGACTGCGCGCCAGGGTCATGTCCTGCACGCCTCCCTGGGTGGCCCCGAAATCGCCGCCTCCGCCGTAGCCGCCCATGCCTGCCGAGCTGCAGCCTCCCAGCGTCAGGATTGCGGCCAGTCCGGCCGTGAGAATCTGGTACTTCATGATTGCCTCCCTCCGTGTTCTCGAACTCCGCCCTCATGGTGCAAGCGGCGTTCCAACCTGTCGGCACGTGTTTTCACGGTGTTAGCGGCGCCGGCAACTGGTCCGGATCGAAAACACGGACAGGAATGTCCGTCCTGGCTGGCTACTTCTTGCCCGCGGTGAGGTCGAGCTCTTCCTTGAGCACGTCCTTGAGGTCGGCGTACATGGTCTCGCCGTCGTACTTCTTGCCGTTGATGAAGATGGTGGGGGTGCCCTTCACGCCCAGCTTGAGGCCCTCGAGCTTGTCCTTCTCGACGGTCTTGAGGATGGACTTGGACTTGAGATCCTTCTTGAAGGCGCCCGTGTCCGCGACCCCCACCTTCTCGGCCTTCTCGACGAGGTCGGAATCGCTCAGGTGCTTGGAGTCCTTGTAGCACAGGTCGTGGAACTGCCAGAACTTGCCCTGCTTGAGGGCGGCCAGGCTGGCCATGGCGGCGGCCACGGAGCGCTTGTGGCTCTTGACGGGGAAGTGCTTGAAGTAGAGCTTCACGCCCTTGATCTTGGTCGCCAGCTTCTCCAGGCGGGGCATGACCTTCCTGCAGTACGGGCACTGGAAGTCGGAGAACGCGACGACCTTGACGGAGGGGTTCTCGTCCCCGATGGAGGCTGCGCCCGTCAGGATGATCTTTTTCGTCTTCAAGGGGTGCATGCTCTTGCCGCGCTTCTCGATCATCTCGTGGATCTGCTCGGCGTTGTAGCCGGCCTGCACCTTGCGGACCACCATGCCGGCGAGCCTGCGAGCGGTGTTGGAGTCGGGGTCGGAGGAGAGGCAGGCCGCGATGGTGTTCTTGCAGCCGTAGTAGACCTTCTCCTTCTTCATGATGGATGCGGCCTTCTCCTTCTTGTCCTTGTCCAGCTTGTCGGTGTCCGCGCCGAGGATCCTGTCCCAGGCGATGTCACCCGCACCGGCAGGCCGCGGCGCGCCCGAGACTGCAACGACGCCGGTCACTACCGCGATCACGAGCCATCCTCTCCAGTGTCCCTTCATCTCGAGTGCTCCTGTGTCCAGGCCTGTAATGTAGCTCTTCACGACGTGCTCATCAACTTAGACGTGGAAGGTGCCGAAGAGAATCACTGGAGTTTGTTCATTGGTATCGGGGAGTTGAGGGCAGGGCGGGTGTGCAGTCTTCACCGTTGCCCCGGAGTGTCCATGACACTAAAGTAATTGAACAGGAATATGAGCTTTATTTCAAGGACAGCCGCGGTGATCACGGCCCTTGCGCTCCTGGCGCTGTGGCCCGGACGGCCCGCCTCTGCGGCCGACACGGAGTCGGAGCTCGAGTGCGCATACGCGGAGGCCCTGCTGTCCACCGGTGATGCGGGTGGGGCCGTCGAGCACCTCGACAATGCGCTCGAGCTCGACCCGGAGAACGAGCGGGCGCAGCTGATCCTCGTGCGCGCACGCGTGTCGCTCGGCGACCTCGAGGGAGCCCTCGAGCAGATCGACGCATTGCTCGCGGCCCATCCGGACGATCCCGGTCTGCTCAGGGAGCAGGGCTACGTCATGATCCTCCAGGACGATCTGCTGTGGGCCATGCAGGCCCTGAAGCAGGCCGTGAAGACCGATCCCGACGACGGCCTCGCACAGCTCTACCTCGGCCACGTCCTGCTCCTGCTCGACAGCCCCGATGATGCCGTCGAGCCCCTCGGTGCGGCGGCCGGCGATGCCGACGAGCCGAGCAGCACGGCGCTGTACCTCGAGGCCGTGGCGCTGAGCCGTGCGGGCAACAACGTGGACGCGTGGGAGGCCGTGGAGTCGGCGATCGAGATGGGGCTCGTGTCCGATCCCTGGTCGGAGGCGGCGCATTCCCTGCGCTCCACGCTCAAGCAGGAGCTCGTGCCCTTCAGGATCTTCGACATGAGCCTGTCCACGGGACTGTTCTGGGACTCGAACGTGCCCCTGTTCACGGAGGATCTTGCCGAGGTCATGCTCGCGGACGGGACCGAGCAGAGCTCGTTCGGCCTCGCCCTGGCAGGCTCGCTCATGCTCCGACCCCTGCGCGGCAGGCACTGGTCGCTGGGGGCGGGAGGCTCGATCTACCAGAGGTTCAACTTCGAGAAGGACGTGGACGACTTCAACACGACGCTCTATGGCGGTGTCGTGGAGCTCGTGCGGAGCTGGGACGCTCCCTCGCCTCTCAGACGGGTCATCCTGAGGTACCTGCACTCGCTCGTGTGCCTGTGGGGAGGTCCTCTCGTGGACTTCGACCGGTACTACCGCTTCTCGGAGAGCTACGGCGGGGATGCGAGCGCGGAGTTCACCGAAGGGAGCTGGGGCGCCACGCGCGTTCGACTGATGTGGCGCTACGCCCTGTTCACCGACTACGGCCGCGACAACATGGGCTTTTCCGCGAGCGTGAACCAGACGTTCTTCATGCTGGACAGGAGGCTGAAGCTCGCGCTGGAGGCGGGAATCAGGGTCGAGCACGCGCAGAACCTCGCATGGGACGTGATCACCCCGCGCGTCTTCGTCGGCCTCTCCGTCCTCCTGCCCTGGGAGCTCCAGCTGCTCGCGGCCTTCACGTACGAGCACGAGGACCACTTCCACTCCGGACCCGAAACACGCTGGGCAATGCGCAGGGTGGACGACGTGCTCGTCTACAGCGCCGGCCTCTCGCGCACGTTCCTCGGGCAGCTGACGGTCGGGGCCGGCTTCTCGTACACGGACAACCGCTCCACGCTCCTGCTCAACTACGACTACGACAGGGCGGTCGTCTCCCTCAACATCGGCTGGAGGCTGAAATGAGAGACGCAGTGTTTGGCGCCTGTCTCGCGGTGGCCCTCGTCTGCGCGCCCGCGGCGCAGGCCAGGTGGGCGGGCGGGATGATCCTCCTGCCCTGCAAGGGCGCATCGGTCGACGGCGCGCCGGCCTCCGGAGGCGTGCTCGCGGCGGGGCAGACGGTCGCCTCGGGCGACCACGAGGCGCGCGTGTTCATGAGGGGCGCGGCCGGACGGGCGCTCGTCGTCCTGGCGCCCCGCACGTCGATGACGCTGGCAGGCAGTCCGACGGACGGCGTCGATCTCGCGCTCGAGAGCGGTGCGGTGCGCGTGGTGATGAAGTCCAGCGGGAAGAGCCCCGTGGTGAGTGTGCTCCACGGGGCAGAGCGGCTGGAGCTCGGAGAGGCGGGAGGCGTGGCCGAAGTCACGCAGAAGGGCGGGGCGCTCGTCCATGCCCTGGGCTCGGCCGAGGCTCTCGGGCTCTTTGCCCAGGGCGCATCGGCCGCGGCCTCCTCGCTTCCCATGCCCCCGTCGGGCTTGCCCCTCGTCAGCGCGGGCGCGAAGACAGGTGGCGGGGACGGCGGGCAGGAGATCGGCGGCGGCGCCGAGGTCGAGGGCGAGAGCCAGTGCCTGGACTCGACGTCCACCGGGCCGGAGGGTGCAGACCCGACCACCGATGGAACGGACCCCACGGAGATCGACCGGACGCACACGCGAGTGAGGATCATCGTGACATGGTGAACTCGACGATCAGGCCTCTGGCCGCTGTCATGGCGCTCTTCCTGCTGCAGTGCGGCGTGGACCGGATGGATCCCGACGCTGCGAGCGTCCGGATCATGTTCGGCCTGGACGGGGATCACGTGGGCCGTGGCGGCGGGGCCGCACGCGACGCGCAGGGCGTGTTCGATCTCGAGGAGGCGGGGATCTACCTCATGGTGAAGGCACATGCCGACGACATGGAGCCCGTGATCGAGGACTGGCCCGACGCGGAGGTCGAGAGCGTCCCGGACCAGGTCGAGCTCACGATGACCGTCAAGGCGGGAAGCGACCGCACGTTCGAGGCCCTGGTCCTCGTTCTCGACGACGGTGGCGCGCTGAGCGCGTACTCGGGACGCAGGACCGTGGACGAGCTTCCCGGAGGCACGGAGTACGAGATGGATCCTCCTCTCGCGCTGGAGGAGCAGGCGCCGGCGTCGGTCGAGGCGGTCCTGGAGCTGCCGGCGGAGCTGGCCGTCGATGACGTGCGCTCCGTCCATGCAGTGGACGTCGAGCTCGACGTGCGCTACCCGGCGGCCGAGTTCACGCCCGTGGGCGTTGATCTGGAGGTGCGGGCGGCCGCGCTCGCGCCCGGACGCAGCGTCACGTGGTCGGTTCTCACCGCGTCCGCCGAATGGGTGGACCTGGAACAGGAGACGAGCGTGCCATGAAGTACCAGAAGAGAGCGTTTCGCGTGATGATCGCCGTCGCCGTCCCGGTCGTGATGATGGCGGCGGCCTCGTGCGGGGTGGACCGCAAGTGCCGCTCCGACGAGGACTGCGACCGGCCGGCGGTGTGCCTGCCCTCGGGGCATTGCGGGATCGAGTGCCGGGAGGACGATCAGTGCAATCTCGACGAGATCTGCGAGGACAACCGCTGCCGCTCCGCGTGCCTGGGGTGCTCGTTCCCGCACGCGGACTCCGAGTGCATCCACGGCGACTGCCGGATGCTGGAGTGCCACGACGGGTGGAACGACGTGAACGGCGAGCGATCCGACGGCTGCGAGTACGCGTGCACGGTCACGATGGGAGGCCTGGAGGTCTGCGACTACGTGGACAACGATTGCAACGGCGTGGTCGATGACGGCTTCGACGTCATGGTGGACGTCTCGAACTGCGGCGCGTGCGGGATCGCGTGCTTCGAGCCTCCGAACGCCTGGCCCGACTGCGACAACGGCTTCTGCCGCTACCACTGCGACGAGGGGTGGTGGGACACCAACCTGGACCCCATCGACGGGTGCGAGGCAGACGAGTGCACGGTGACGAACGAGGGCATCGAGGCCTGCGACATGATCGACAACGACTGTGACGGCGAGGTGGACGAGGACATCGTCAAGGACACGGTCGAGAGCTGCGGCGACTACTGCGTGGAGTGCAGCCTGCCCAACGCGGAGCCCGACTGCATCGACGGGGTGTGCCGGGTGGCCGACTGCCACGAGGGCTACATCGACTGCATCATCACGGAGCCGGGGTGCGAGAGGGCCTGTACGCCCACGGGCGAGGAGACCTGCGACGGGTTCGACAACGACTGCGACTGCCTCGTGGACGAGGGCTTGCTGTGCTGTCCGGACGGCATGGCGGTCGCGTCGGGGATCTTCTGCATGGACAAGTGGGAGGCCTCTCGCCCGGACGCCACCGCGACCTCGTTCGGGACGGACGGATCGATGGCCACGTCCAGGTCAGGCGTCCTGCCGTGGAACACGGGAGCCGCCAGCGGGGCCTGGGTCGTCGCGCGGGATGCGTGCATGGCTGCGGGCAAGAGGCTCTGCGGCCCCGCGGAGTGGCTCGAGGCCTGCGAGGGTCCGGGCGAGATGACGTACGCCTACGGCGACGACTACGATCCCGACATCTGCAACGGCATCGACGCCCACTGCGACGATCCGTACGAGGGATGCGGGCACGATGACTACATGGCCGGCATCTACCACTTCCACGTGGAGCCCACGGGCGCGTTCCCCTCCTGCGCGAACGTCGACGGGATCTTCGACCTGAACGGCAACCTCTGGGAGTGGGTGGACGACGGCGGGCTCAGCCAGCGCGGCGGAGCGTACAACTGCGGCGACTCGGCCTTCCTGCACGAGTGCACGTTCGAGTCCAGCCCCGGAAGGCCCGCCGCAGGCTTCCGCTGCTGCTTGTAGAGATCTTCCCGCTGCCCTGGAGTCGCACATTGAGCTCGTGTTCGCCGGCCATGCGCCCAGCTCACCATGGTGACTGCACTTCTACGAGTCCTTGTAGACGGTCGGAGCCGCCGCCGCGAGGGCCCGATCGAATGTCTTGATCTGCGAGATGCCTCTGGCGCGACATACGGCGAGGTGCAG
>JAFDER010000169.1 GCA_019310245.1 Deltaproteobacteria bacterium | reverse complement strand
CGAGGCCGGGATCGAGCCGGACATGGTGGTGGGCCACTCGCTGGGCGAGTACGCGGCGCTCGTGGCCGCCGGGGTCCTCGACCTGGACGCGGCGCTCGAGATCGTGGCCGCTCGCGGACGTGAGATGACCGCGGTGAGCCTCGATGACCCGGGCCGCATGGTGGCTGCCATGGCGGACGCGGAGACCGTGGAGCGCGTCATCGAGAAGGTGGACGGCTACCTGGTGCCGGCAAACAAGAACTCGAGCACGCAGACCGTGGTCGCGGGCGAGAGCGAGGCCATCGAGAAGCTGATCAAGGCCTTCGAGGCCGAGGGGATCCGCGCGGTCCCGCTCAGGGTCTCACACGCCTTCCACAGCCGCATCGTGGCGCCGGCCTCGGAGCCGCTGAGCCGGGTGCTCGAGAGGCACGAGTGGCACCCGAACAAGACCCGCGTGTTCACCAACGTGACCGGAGAGGCCTACCCTGACAAGGCTGGCAAGGATGTCTACGTCGACGTGCTCGCCAGGCAGATTGCGAGCCCCGTGGAGTTCGTGGGCTGCGTCGAGAACATGTACGCCATGGGCGCCCGCTTCTTCGTCGAGGTGGGCCCGAGGCGGGTTCTCGCCTCGTTCGCGGACGACATCCTCTCTGGCTCCGACGAGCCCGTGAAGGTGACGAGCTCGAACCACCACCGCCAGAAGGACCTGGACGCGCTCGCGGCCATGTACGCCGCTGCGGCCTCGGCCGGCGCGATGGGGGGCACCGCGTCCGGTGCGTCCCCGGCCGTCGACGACGGAGGCGCCGGAGGCGGAGAAGAGGCCTCCAGTCGGTCCACGGGCGCGGCCACGGCGGCACCGGCGGGCGGACCCTCGATCGTGGTCTCGGGCACGGCGCTCGGCCTGCCGGGGCGAGATCGGATGCTCTTCAACGACCAGAACGTCGACGATCTGCTCCTGGGCAAGAGCTTCCTCGAGGCCATTCCGGAGGAGATCAAGGAGATCTTCCCGACCCTCAACATGACGAAGATCGACAAGGGCATCGGCGAGGAGATCACCGAGCAGACCGTGCGCTCGTCGGACGATGCCATCAAGCTCGCCGGCATGATCGGCAAGTTCGATCTCGCCGGCGACTACGGCATCGACAGGAGCTTCGTCGAGACCATGGACACCACGGCGCGCATGGCCGTGGGCGCGGGCCTCGAGGCCCTGCGTGACGCCGGGATCCCGCTGGTGCTCGAGACGCGCACGACGCGGCAGGGCGTGGTCCTGCCCGTGGGCTGGGTGCTGCCCGAGGCGCTGAGGCATGAGACGGGCGTGATCTTCGGGTCCTGCTTCCCCGGCTTCGACAGTTTCGCCCGCCACCTCGAGGCCTACCACGAGCACCGCCTGGCCGGAAAGCCGTTCACGTTCGACCGCAAGGTGCTCTTCGGCATCCTCGCCATGGGGCACACGCAGTTCGCACAGGCCATCAAGGCCACGGGCCCGAACCTGCAGATCAACGCGGCCTGCGCCTCGGGTGCGCTCGCGATCGCCACGGCAGGTGACTGGATGAAGGCGGGCCGCTGCAAGCGCGTCATCGTGCTCACCGCGGACGAGGCCTCGAGTCCGCACATGCTTCCCTGGGTCGGCGGCGGGTTCCTCTCGAACGGCGCCGCGGCCACGGACGCGAGGGTCGAGGACGCGGCCCTGCCGTTCGACGAGCGGCGCCACGGCCTGCTGGTGGGCGCGGGCGCGGCCGCGCTCGTGCTCGAGGTCGAGGACGAGGTGCGCGCCAGGGGTGCAGCACCTCTCGCCCGAATCGTGCACACTCAGATCTCGAACAGCGCCTACCACGGCACGCGGCTCCATTCCGAGCACATCACGGGCGAGATGGTCCGGTTCCTCTCGTCCGTCGAGGCCATCACCGGTCTGAGCCCCGACGATCTCGCAGATCGGCTGATCTTCCTCTCCCACGAGACCTACACGCCCGCCCGCGGCGGCAGCGCGGACACCGAGGTTGACGCCCTCCGGGCCGGGTTCGGGATCAGGGGCATCAGGAAGGTGCTCGTGACCAACACGAAGGGCTTCACGGGCCATCCCATGGGCACGGGGTTCGAGGACGCGATCGCCCCCTGGATCCTGCACACCGGCCGCGTGCCGCCCATCGCCAACCTCTCGAGGACGGACCGGCGCTTCGTGGACCTGAACCTCTCGCGCGGAGACAGGCACGACGCGCGCTGGGTCCTGCGCTTCTCGGCGGGATTCGGCTCGCAGGTGGCCATGGTCCTCTTCGAGAAGGCCTCCTCGGACGAGGTTCGCATCGTGGATCGGGCGCTGAACGCCGCCTGGATGGACAGTTTGCTCGGCGGAAAGCCGGCGGCGCTCGAGGTGAAGGGCCGCGTCCTGCACCTCGTCGAGGCGGCGCAGGCGAATGCCTCGGCGGCCGCTCGGGAGAAGACCATGCACGACGAGCCGGCCGCCAGGACCGCCGAGGCGAGCCCGAACGGCCTGCGGTCCGAGATCATGACGCTCATCGCCGAGAAGACCGGGTACCCCGAGGACATGCTCGACCCGGACATGGACATGGAGGCGGACCTGGGCATCGACACGGTCAAGCAGGCCGAGGTCTTCGCCTCGGTGCGCCGCACGTACGACATCCCGCGTCAGGACAACCTCAAGCTCTCGGACTACCCCACGATCAACCACGTGGTGGAGTTCGTGCGGAGCTTCGCGAAGGACGAGGCGCCTGCCGAGGCGCCAGCGGCCGCTCCGGCCGCCGCTCCCGCACCTGCCTCCGCACCCGCACCAGCGAAAACCGCACAGGCCGAGCCTGCGGTCGAGGCCCAGGCGCCTGCCGCGGCTTCCGGCGGTGATCTGCTCGCAGAGATCATGAAGGTCGTGGCCGAGAAGACGGGCTACCCCGAGGACATGCTCGACCCGGACATGGACATGGAGGCGGACCTGGGGATCGATACGGTCAAGCAGGCCGAGCTGTTCGCGACCGTGCGCCGCACGTACGACATCCCGCGTCAGGACAACCTCAAGCTCTCGGACTACCCCACCATCAACCACGTGGTGGAGTTCGTGCGGAGCTTCGCGAAGGATGTGGCGCCGGCCGATGCGGTCGCGCCGGCCTCCGCGCCCGAGCCTGCGTCACCCGCACAGGCCGAGCCTGCGGTCGAGGCCCAGGCGCCTGCCGCGGCTTCCGGCAGGGACCTGCTCGCAGAGGTCATGAAGGTCGTGGCCGAGAAGACGGGCTACCCCGAGGACATGCTCGACCCGGACATGGACATGGAGGCGGACCTGGGGATCGACACGGTCAAGCAGGCCGAGCTGTTCGCCGAGGTGCGCCGCACGTACGACATCCCGCGTCAGGACAACCTCAAGCTCTCGGACTACCCCACCATCAACCACGTGGTGGAGTTCGTGCGGAGCTTCGCGAAGGACGAGGCGCCGGCCTCCGCGCCCGAGGCCGTCCCGGTCTCCGCCCGGTCTCCTGCTCCCGACGTCCCGGTCGAGGGCTTCGACGCCCGCATGCTCGTCCCGGCTCCACGCTGGATGCCTCCCGCGAGCGCGTTCGGCGAGACCGGCCAGAGCCTGGACGGCGGCGGCGAGCCGGTCGTGGTTGCGGGCAGCGGCCGCGTGCACGACGCACTGAAGGCCCTGCTCGCCGAGCGCGGCGTTCCGGTCGAGGACGCCTCCGGGTCGGGTGAGGGCAGCGTGCGCGGCGTCATCCTCGTCGACGACCCGGACGGCGGATCGCTGGATCCCGCCGGGATCGGCGAGTACTGCGCGGGCGTCGTGGACACGGCCGTCGAGAGGTTCAATCTCGTCAAGGAGCTCATCACGCAGAAGCGGCTCGAGCCGGGCCGGTGCTTCGTCATCGGCGTGACGAGCATGGGAGGCACGTTCGGGTACGGCTCGGATGCTCCGGACGCACCGTCCGGAGGAGCGCTGGCCGGGTTCGTCAAGGCCCTGGCGTTCGAGCTCCCCGGCAGCCTCGTCAAGGTGGTGGATCTCGATCCGGCCGACGATCCCGGTGACGGGGCCGGACGGGTCGTGCATGAGATCGAAGGTGACCCCCTCACGACCGAGGTGGGGTACTCGACCGGCCAGAGGTGGGGCGTGACCATGAACGAGGAGCCTCCGCCCGCCGGTGAAGGCTCGATGCTGCCGGAAAGGCCCGTCATCCTGATGACCGGCGGCGCCGGCGGGATCATGGTGGAGATCGCCGAGAGGCTCGCCTCGCGCTACGCGGCGAGGCTGGTGCTCACGGACATCCTCGACCCGGAGAAGGACGCCGACGGTCGCATCATCGACGCCATCGAGCGCGTCGAGCGCGCCGGCGGCACGGCGCTCTACGTCACGGCCGACGTGACGGACGCTTCATCCGTCGACTCCGCCGTGGCCGCGGCCGTCTCCCGCTTCGGACGCATCGACGCGGTGCTCCACGGGGCGGGCGTCGAGGAGAGCCGCGGGATTGCCAGGAAGACGGAGGAGTCCTTCCGCCTGATCGTGGGCATCAAGGCCGCCGGAGCGGGCAACCTGGTCGCCTCCGTGATGAAGAGGACGAGGCCCTCCTCGTTCCTCTTCTTCTCCTCCGTGGCGGGCCGGTTCGGAAACGCAGGGCAGGTGGACTACTCGGCGGGCAACGACTTCATCACGAAGCTCGCCTCGTCTCTCACCTCCAGGCATCCCGGCACGCGGTTCATGGCCGTGGACTGGACGGCCTGGGACGGTCCGGGCATGGCGGGCAACACGTCCATCCGGGCGCTGCTCGACGACGCCGGGATCGAGGTGCTCGACCGCTCCGAGGGCACGGAGCTCGCCTGCCGCTTCGTCGGCAGCCCTGCCTGCCTGCCGCCCGAGGCCGTCGTGGCACGTGCCCTCGGCGTGCTCGAGGAGAGGCTCGCGCGCGCCGACGCCCGCGAGGTGGCCGTCAGGGTGGCGGACGAGGTCAAGTGCCCGGGGCGCGCCAGCTGGAGCGCAGGCTCCGTGTCCTGGACGCTGACCATCGACCCCGCCCAGGCCAAATGGCTGTGGGACCACGCGGTGGACGGCACCCCCGTCTTCCCCGCCGTGATGGGGCTCGACGCCTTCGTGCAGATGGCCTCCACGATCCTGGGCGACTCGCTCGTCCTTTCCGAGATCGAGCAGGTGCACCTGCACCGGGCCGTCAAGTTCTTCGACGGCAAGCCGCGCGAGCTGCGCGTCGCCATGGAGCCCGTCAGCATCGTCGGCGGGAAGGTGAGAGCACGCTGCTGGCTGGACACCGAGAACCGCAACAAGGTCGAGGGGGGACGGGTCGTGCACTTCGACGCCTTCGTCGCGTTCGGCCCCTCCGTGGACGGTCGGGACGGCACGGTCGTGCTCACGCGGGGCGACGGGATCGACATGCTGGGCCAGAGCTGGGAGTCGCACGACTCTGCAGAGGCCGTGTACGAGCATCTGTTCCACGGCCCCGAGTTCCAGGTGCTCGGCGAGTTCCAGCACGGCGGTGCCAGGCCGGATGCGGCGCTGGGCACGCTGTGCACCACCTCGCGCATCGCACCCAAGGGCCTGTACAGGCTCACCGAGCTGGGCATGCAGACCGCGGGCATGTGGCTCCTGCGCAGCTCCGGCCTCGCCGCCCTGCCGGCCTCCATGGACTCGGTCCATGTCCTCGGGAAGCTCGAGGACGGGGGATCCCACAGGGCCATCAGCGTGTACCGCGGACAGGAGGATCACGGGGTCGAGGGAATCCACCACCGCTTCGACGTGTCCATCCGGAGCGAGGCGTCGGGAGCCGTCGTGTGGATCGAGGGGCTCAGGCTCGTCGAGACCGGTCCGCGCCCCGAGGCGCGCCAGCCCGCCGCCGGGGAAGGCAAGAGCGTCCGCAAGCGGGCTCCCGCCGTCTGAGGCATCGATAGCGCCACGGGGCGGCCTTGCCGCCACCCGGAGCGAGCCGGTAGAACCTGGGCACGGAGGTGTTCATGTCAAGGCTCGTCCTCATCACTCCTGCGGTGCTCATCGCCGCCTGCTCCTGCGCCAAGCCGGGGCCGAAGCCCGAGGTCGTCGAGCCTGCCCCCGTCACGGTCCCGGACGTGGGCGTGGCGCCGGGCAAACCCCTGAGCGGCCTGGATCGGAGCTTGCTCAGGGCCGCGGTCGACGGGCAGTGGGACCGCGTCAAGGCTCTCCTCGGGCAGGGCGCCAACGTCAACGCCGCGGGCGAGAGCGGCCTCACGGCCCTGCACTTCGCCGTGCATGACGGCGACATGGACATGGTGGCGTTCCTCGAGTCCGAGGGTGCGGACGTCACGTCCGTGCAGGTCGACGGCTCCACGCTCCTGCACTATTCCTCCTGGTTCTGCAAGCAGGAGGCAGTCGAGCACTTCGTCTCCAAGGGGCTGGACGTCAACGCCGAGACAGAGGAAGGCAAGAAGCCGATCCAGTCCGCCGCCGACAACCTCTGCTGGGACGTCGTGCGCTACCTGCTCGGCCACGGTGCGGACGGGGAGGCGATCGTCGGGTTCAGGAAGCACACGAAGCTCCACGTTGCCGCTCTTGCGGGCGATGCCCAGGCCGTGAAGAAGCTCGTGGCCGAGGGTGCGGATGCGGGTGCGCTCACGGAGTACGGCACGACGGCCCTTCACCTGGCTGCCTGGAGCGCCAGCCTGGCCACGGTGGAGCTGCTCGTCGACCAGGGGCTCGACGTCGATGCGAAGAACGAGTACGGGGAGTCGCCCCTTCACTACGCGGCCCAGGGGGGCAGCGTCGAGGTCCTGCAGTTCCTCGTGAAGAAGGGCGCCGACGTCAAGGTCAAGAACTCGTTCAAGCAGTCAGTCCTGCACGAGGCCGTCGCGAAGGGGAGCCTGGCGTCCGTCAAGTACCTCGTCGACAAGGGGCTGGACGTGAACGAGAAGTCCACATACTCCGAATCCCTGCTCCTCTCGGCCTCGGGCAAGGGCCACTGGGAGGTGGTCAAGTACCTCGCGGTCAGGGGCGCGGACGTCACGACGTCCACCAGGACCGTGGAGGAGGTGTGCGGCGGAAGCGCGAAGTACGACGGCGGCATCACGGTGCTGCACATGGCCGCGCAGGCTGGCCGCCTCGACGTGGTCAAGGTCCTCGTCGAGAAGGGGGCGGACGCGAGCGCGAAGACGCATCCCGATCAGATCGGAGCGGGACGGAGCGTCCTGCACTTCGCGGCCCGCAGCGGCAGCGTGGAGGTCGTGAAGTTCCTCGTCGAGAAGGGGGCGGA
>JAFDER010000168.1 GCA_019310245.1 Deltaproteobacteria bacterium | reverse complement strand
CTGATACGGATACCCTTCGTTCTCATGATGACGACCAGGAATGATGAGAGAGCGGGAGGTGGTGGCGGCCAGAGTGTTCGTGGACTCAGACCTCGATCAGCCTGGCAGCGAATCTCTGCACGAGGTAGGCGAGGTACTCGATGTCGATGTGATTCTCGGCGTTTGCGTCCACGAACAGCTTGCAGCTCGCCCCGAAATCCTCGTCGGCCTCCCAGAAGCACAGGGTGAGGGGAACGCGGGGAAGCAGGGGGATGACGCAGGAGAAGTCGGCGTCGAGCTTGTCCGGGGCCTCCTCGCCGCCCATACCGGCGCAGCGCCGCTTCAGCCCGTCCAGGCTCGGACCGAAGGCCGCGGCAATGTCCCTCTCCGCGGCTGCGTGGAACGCTTTCACGTACGAGGCCGTGACGGGGAAGTGGCCCAGCCCGACCCGGTCTCCCGTCAGAGGCTGACGGCCCTGGCGCTGCAGGTAGTCGTAGACGATGATCTTGGCCCACGAGTCCTCACAGTACTCGTCGTCCACGAACAGGCCCTTGCGATGCATCTCGAAGGTCTCGCCCAGCATCTCGAGGCAGATGACGCTCTCTGCGTCCCGGAGCCGGCCGCCCACGGCATCGGCCGCCTGCTCGAAGTCCAGCCTCACGGCCTCCTTCTCGAGCTCGCCGCTGACGAGCGCGTAGTTGTCCCGGATGTCCATCATCGCTACATATCGAACGAAAGGCCGTCCCGCGCAACCTGCACCTCGCCGGGGAATGCGGCCTCGAGCCTCTTCTTCGTCTTGGCGGGGTCCAGGCCGGGGAAGAGGTGGGTGGCCACGAGCCGCGGCACCGAGGCGTCGCTTGCGAGCCGGGCGGTCTCCTCCACCGAGAGGTGTCCCGCGCCCTGCGAGGGCTCGTCCAGCGAGCAGTCGGCGATCAGCACGTCGCATCCGCGGAAGAACGCGGCGAGATCCGGCGAGGGGGCCGTGTCGCCCGTGTAGCCCACGGCCGCGCCGCGCTCGTCGATGCGCACGGCGAGGCTCTCGTCCGTGTGCGGCACGGACAGCACCCGGAGCGTGCAGCCCGGCGCTATCGCGTGGGCGTTCCCGGGGCCCACCTCGCGCACGGCCACGTCGAAGCGCTGCTGCGTGAAGTCGCGCTCGAACGCGGACTCGAGGCCGCCGACGAGCCGGGCCGTGCCGGGCGGCCCGAGGATCTCGAGCGGCGCCGTGCGCTCCTCGATCCCGGGAGCGTGCTCGAGTGCGAACAGGATCGCGGGCAGCTCCACCACGTGGTCGATGTGGAAGTGGGAGAGGAAGATGTGCGTGATGCCGGTCCAGTCCCGCACACGGCGGGGCAGGGCGGGCAGGATGCCCGCGCCGCAGTCGAGCAGCACTTTTGCCTCCTCCCCCTCGATCCAGAACCCCGGGCCGTTGCGGCTGCCGTCCGGCACCGAGCCCCCGCAGCCCAGGACGATGAGCCTCATCTGCGCCTCCTTCCAGGCCTCGAGGGCGTCGCGCTCGCGGGATCCTCTGGCCAGGCGTGCTTCGGGTACCGGCCCCTGAGCTCCTTGCGCACCGTGGGGTACGTGTTCGCCCAGAAGCTCTCGAGGTCCTGCGTGACCTGCTGGGGCCTCATGTTCGGGGCGAGCAGGTGGAGCATGACGGCCACCCGTCCGCGCGCCAGGCTCGGCGTCTGCGTCATGCCGAAGAGCTCCTGGATGCGGACGGCCAGGACGGGGATCTCGGGGCCGTAGTCCAGACGGATGCGGTTGCCGCTGGGCACCTGGATGCGCTCGGGCGCCGCCTGCTCCAGCCCCTGCGCCTGCGAGTGCGTGAGCGTGCCGCGGATCATCTCCATGAGCGCGGGACCGCGGATCTCGTCGAACGACGATTTGCCGGTGCACAGGAGCGGCAGCAGGGAGCGCAGGTGCTCCTCGTCGAGGTCGGGCAGGTCCAGGTCGGGCACGTGTCGCGCCGCGAACCGCACCCTGAGCAGGAAGGTGCGCATCGGCTCCGCGGAGAGGCCGAGCGCTTTGCCCAGGTCGAGCGTCGCCGCCCCGGCCAGCAGGGCCGAGGCCCTCTCGGGATCGACCCCGACCGACCTCTCGCCAATCACGAGGCCGGCGTAGAGCGTGCGCTCTGTGGCCCTGACGCGCCCGTCCTCGATGACGTGCTCGATCTTCGAGTCGATCCGGGAGGCCGGGAGCCACTCCGGCAGGACCTCCGATGCCCGCCTCACGAGCGCCTCGGATCGCTCGCCGCGCCTCCCCGCGTCGAGCTCGACGCAGGCGAAGAGCTCCGCATCCAGGACCGAGCTCCGGTCGGTGATCCGCACGCCCCGGCCTCCCACCATGACGCCGCGGTCGCTGCCCGGCGAGCGGCGGCGGGCGATCCTGTCGGGGTAGGCCGCGAGGATGGCACGCAGGAGCGGCTCTTCCTCGTCCTGCGGCGGGGATGGGGGCTTGCCCAGGCAGCGGCTTGCGATGCGCCAGAGCTGGTCGCCCGCCTTCTCGATGCGTCGCGTGGGCACGAGGTCCAGCACGTCCGAGCGCGAGCCGACCTGCGGCCCTTCGCGGACCCCCCACGGATCGGACAGGAGCGCCGCCGTCAGACAGGCCTCCCGCGGCCGCCCCAGGCGGTGGCCCTCCACCACGAGCCGCGCGAGCCTCGGGTGCGCGGGCAAGCGCGCCATCGTGCGGCCGAGATCCGTGATCTTGCCCTCCCTGACTGCCCCCAGGAGGGCGAGCAGATCGAGGGCGCGACGGATCGCATTCTCTGGAGGAGGGGTCAACCAGGAGAAGGCGGCCGGGTCCTCGCCCCAGGCCAGGAGATCCAGCACCGGGCCCGCGAGGTCGATGCGCAGGATCTCGGGATCCTCCTCTGCCCTCATGCGGGCCGTCTCCGTCCGGGTCCAGAGCCTGAGGCAGACGCCGGGCGCCGTGCGTCCCGCGCGCCCGGCGCGCTGCTCGGCCGATGCTCGGCTGATGCGTCCAACCTCGAGGCGGTCCAGGCCCGCGGAGGGATCGTACGCGGGCACGCGCGCGAGTCCGGAGTCCAGCACGGCCGTGACGCCCGGGATCGTGATGGAGGTCTCGGCCACGTTCGTGGAGAGAATCACCTTCCGTCCCTTCGAGGGCTCGAGCACGGCGTCCTGGGCCTCGGCAGGCAGGCCCCCGAAGAGCGGCATGAGCCTGACACGCCTGTCCCTCGCATACCTCGCCAGTCTCTGCTGCACCTTGTGGATCTCCCTGACGCCCGGAAGGAAGACCAGGACGTCTCCGTCGGTCCGCTGGAGCAGGAAGACCACGCCCTTGACCAGGGGCTCCTGCAGGGGCCGCGACTCGGGGCTGTCGAGGTGCAGGATCTCCACCGGGTGCCCGCGTCCCGGGGACTCGATCACGTGGCAGCCGCCCAGGTAGGCGGCGACCGGCGCCGGGTCGATCGTGGCGGACATGACGAGGATCCAGAGATCCGGCCGCACCTCGGCCCTGACGTGCCGAGTCATGGCGAGCGCCAGATCCGCGTGGATCGAGCGCTCGTGGAATTCGTCCAGGATCACAGCGCCCGTGCCCTCGAGGAGCGGGTCGTCCTGGAGCATGCGCGTGAGGATTCCCTCGGTCACCACGAGGATGCGCGTCTCGTCGGAGCACACCCTGTCGAAGCGGATCTGGTAGCCCACCTCGCGGCCCAGCTTCCATCCGTTCTCTGCCGCCATCCTGCGCGCTGCGGCGCGGACCGCCACGCGCCTGGGCTCGAGCATGACGATGCGCCCCTTCACGGCCTCGAGGAGCGCGGGAGGCACGCGCGTCGTCTTGCCCGCACCCGTGGGCGCGCGCACGATGCAGGCGCCGCTCCCGGTGATCGCCTCGACGATCCCGGCAAGCGCCTCGTCTATGGGGAGGGGATCTCGATCCATGAAACCTCTTCCGGTCATTCGATCGAGAGCGCGGCCCTCAGCCCTTCGTCGATCCTCGCGATCCCCTGCTGCGTGAGGCGGCCTGTTCTCCTGCCGAGCTTGTCTCTCGACAGCGTGGTGACCTGGTGGCACAGGGCAACGGACCTCTTTCGCAGGCCTCCCTCGCCGGCGTCGATCGGGACCGCCGTCGGGCCTCTGCTCGTCTGGGCCAACGACGTCGAGAGAGGCACGACGATCACCGATCGCCACCCGGGCGACTCGTTGAACCCGTCGTGCGAGACGATGACCACCGGGCGCGTGCCTTTCTGCTCCGCTCCCGAGCGCGGATCGAACCTGGCCGTGAAGACGTCGCCGCGCCTCATCGCTTCCCGCCCTCGAACAGCTCCGCGGCCGCCTCGGCCTCCAATGCCTCGTCCAGGTCGGATGACGTCCCGGCGTGTTCAGCCGCATAGGCGGCGATGGCGTCGCGGGTCGTCTCCCTGCGTCTCGCCTCCAGCCACCCGGCGATGGCCTCTCGCGCAATCTCGGTTGCCGGACGTCCCTGCCTGCGCGCCTCGTCCTTCAGCTTCATGTAGGTTGAATCGGGCAAGGGAACGTGGAAGTTTCTCGTATTTACCATCTGACGCTCGCAATCAATCTGCCATGATATTATGGCAGATTGGATGGCAGATCAAGGGTCGTCAGGACGAGCGCGAATCGAAGGTCACGAGGGAGCCGCGTGGCGGCTCCAGGGGGACGATGCGCCTGTTCTGCACGAGGTGCATGTAGAGGTGCTTCTGGTGCTCGGGCACCTCGAGGTTCAAGGCGGTGACCACGTCGCCCTCGGGCGTGAGGTTCGGGTAGACGAGCAGCTTCGTGTCGCTCGCGAAGAGCTTGCCCGCGGCCTCGAGGATGCCGCCCTCCATGCCCTCGTAGTAGCGGTCGTCGAAGATCGTGTAGATGTTGTCCACGCTGGCCAGCAGGCCGATGCGGCCCTTGCCTCGCTTCGAGAAGTACTCGCTGAGCCTGAAGTAGCGCAGGTGCGAGGTCACCATCGCGTTGTATCCGAGACCGGTGACGGCCTCGACGCGCTCGAGCAGGTCGCTCACCTCGTCCAGTCCCTCGGAGATGTAGCGGGCCACGTTCATCTCGCAGAAGAACGCGATGCGCTCCGCATCCGTGCCGATCTCCCGCGCGAAGGCGTCCATGCCGCATCGGATCATCTCGCCGTGCACGTCCATGAAGGGCCGGAACGTGCCCCTGAGCAGGAGCAGCTCCTTCTCGTGCATGAGGTCGGCGGGCAGGGCAACCTTGCCGTCCGGCCCGAACATCACGACCGGGCCGAGGCTCGAGGTCACGAGCCTGAGGTTCATCTGCCTGTTGTCCACGCCTCCGAAGCCCGGGCCCGAGAAGTCGATGTAGTCGACCTCGACGCGCCCCCACACGAGGTTGTCCACGAGGCTGTCGACGAGGCCGTCCGGATCGGCCGAGTACGTGAAGGCGGAGTGGATGAGGTTGATTCCCAGGACGCCCAGCGCGTCCTGCTGGCCCCTGTTCGAGCTGTCGAGCATCCGGACGTGGATCGCGATCCGGCTCGGCTTGGCGCGGGGGCCGTGCTGGAACTCGATGCCCATCCAGCCGTGGCACTCCCCCTCCTTCTTGTAGCTCCTGGCCGCCACCGTGTCCGCGAACGCGAAGAAGCGCGACCCCTGCGGCCTCGACTCCGAGACGCGCTCGATGAGCAGGCCGTACTCCGTCTCCAGCATCGACTCGAGCCGGCTCCGGGTCACGTACCGTCCCGACTCGTCCACTCCGTAGATCGCGTCGGAGAAGTGCATGTCGTAGGCCGACAGGGTCTTGGCCACCGTGCCCGACGCGCCCCCGGCCTGGAAGAAGTGGCGGGCCACCTCCTGGCCGGCCCCGATCTCCGCGATGGAGCCGTAGATCAGGGGGTCGAGGTTGAGCTCCAGCGCCTTCTGCCGCGTCGTCCTCTTCTTCTCGTCTCCGGGCATTCCGGTCCCCATCTCTCTCTACCCAACCTATAACGTCGTCCGCGGCCTGCGCCAGCGGCCTCATCTGAAGTTCTGTACGGCCCAGACGCCGCTCGAGCCCTCGTGGAACCCGCAGGCGACCTCCGTGTAGGACGTGGAGCTCATGTTGATGTAGTGGCCGTGCTCGGAGAAGGGCTCGCCCGGCCCCTCGTCCCACATCATCTGCAGGCAGCCGGTCACCGTGGACTCCACGGTGGGCCATCCGGGGCACTCGTTCTGGGCGCTCTCTCCGCAGGAGGGAAACGCACCGTGGGGGATCCCGGAGATGCTGTCCGAGCGCGCCTCGGAGTCGGCGCACCTCTCGCCCGACTTCCACCTCTCGTAGGGAGGCAGGCCCTCGGTGGCGCGGTACTCGTTGATCCGGTCCACGCACTGCTTCCTGAAGGAGGCGTAGGGGTCGTCGTCCGAGCATGCTCCCGCGCTCAGGAGAACCATGAGCGCGGCCGAGAGCGTGATTCTTCTCGCCATGTGCGTAATTCTAGCACCATCGGTTGACCCTGTCCCGGCCGCGGGCCGTGCTGCATCCCGACCCTGATCTGAGCCAGGCGCCGGGAGCCGATCAAGCGATGTCGAGCTCCCGCCGCATCACGTCGGCCGGGAACGATCGTCCGTGTGCCGGGTAGACGGTCTTTGCGCCGGCGTTCAGGATCTTGCGCCAGCTGTCGCGGATCAGCTCCTCCTGCTCGGCGAAGATGGGAGTGCCGGGTCTCATGCGCAGGGGAAAGCCGTTCATGGCCGAGTCACCGACGAACGCCTCTCCCGTCTCGAGGATCACGGCGACGGATCCCGGCGAGTGGCCCGGCGTGTGGATGACCTTGCCCGGGATCCCGTACCCGGACAGCTCCATCCCCTTGTCACCGATCCGGATGTCGACGTCCGTGCTGGGAATGCTCATGATGCGCGACAGGGGTCCGAGCAGGAGCCCGAAGGTCTTTCCCCAGGCCGTCGTGCCCTGCGGCATGACCCCGATGCCCATCTCCAGCCGATCGGCGTCCTTCTCGTGCATGGCCACCGGGGCCCCGGTGAGAGCCTTGATGGACCGGGCACAGGCGATGTGGTCCCAGTGCCCGTGCGTGATCAGGATCAGCTTCACCCGATCCGGCGCGATGGACAGCTTCTCCAGGGCCTTCGGGAATGCGCGATCACGACCCGGCATGCCGCCGTCGAGGAGGATGCCGGTCCCATCCTCTCCGAGAAGGAGATAGGTCTGATCGATGCCGAGAGGGATTGTGTGGAATGTCGCGAGCATCAGCTCGTCTTTTTCTTCAAGCCATCGAGCAT
>JAFDER010000628.1 GCA_019310245.1 Deltaproteobacteria bacterium | reverse complement strand
AGGGCGTGCTCAGGACCTCTGTTCTCGGGCTCCACCCTGACTGCGGTGGATATCGGTTCATCAACCAGTCGCCCTCCGAACAGAGGTTGACGGGGCTTCGAGCCAGTAGGACGATGCGGCCGATGAGAGTACGCGGATGCGTCACCTCAGTCGTGATCGCACTGGCCATCGTCTGGACGAGTGATGTCACGACGAGCGCGGGAACGAGGCTTCAGGATCCGGCGGGCGTCACTCCCGAGGCCGTCGAGCGCACCTGGATCGGCCCCGACGGCCAGCCCCTCCCCTTTCGAAGTGACGCCGAGGCCATCGTCTTCCTGAGCAAGGCCCGTGTGGTCAGCAAGACGACCATTGGCGTCGGCGTCAACCGCGCCCAGCAGGTGCTGCTCGAGCGGGGAGGTGTCCGCGCCCATGCCATCTTCCGCGAGGTGGACATCGAGAGGGACAGAACGCGTGTGGGTCCGCGCTTCTACTTCAAGTTCCGCGACTCCTACCGGCACGAATGCGCGGCCTACGCTCTCGCGCTTCAGCTCGGGCTCGACAACATCCCTCCCGTCGTCTCACGGACGATCGACAGGCAGCCGGGCAGCCTGCAGCTGTGGGTCGAGGACACGCGGGACGAAACGACGAGGGCGTTCACGCCCCCGGATGCTCGCGCCTGGGTCCAACAGATCTGGGCGATGCACCTCTTCGACAACCTGATCTTCAACGTCGACCGCAACGCGGGCAACATGCTCGTGGGCCACGACTACGAGCTGTGGATGATCGACCACACCCGCGGCTTCCAGATTCAGCGCGAGCTCCTGGCTCCCGAGAAGGTGGTCCGTGTCAACCGGCTCACCTGGGAACGTCTGTTGGGGCTCACAGAAGAAGCCCTGGAGCCGACTCTGGGTGAGCACATCACCGGGGGCCAGATCCGCGCGATTCTGGCGCGGCGCGATCGGCTCGTCGAGCGCGTCGAAGGGCTGGTGGCAAAGGCGGGAGACGCGGCAGTCTTCTACTAGATCCAACACGGCCGGGACTCGCCAGTGGCGGCTGCCAGGCCGCAGCGCAGGTCACCTGGGCCACCCGGGCAATCCACCGCCCCTGTCCCTCCTACAGGACACGAGGATCGGACCCAAGAAAGCAGTTGCCCCCATTTCGCCCGTTCGTTACTATCGAATCAATTCGTCCATAACAGCCACACGCCCCGGCCCTCAGGGCGGTGTCGTCTCGCGACCGGCCGGGACGTCAGGCGGGCGCCGGCCCCCTCCTCAAGTCCCATCAGCGCAGCAAACCGCCTCTCGGCTACCCACGCGAGACGGACTCGTTGTGCCCGCGCTGCGTGATCGAGACGCGCCAGCAGATCCTCGACGGACGCCGCGACGTCACGGAGCTCGTGAACGGCCACGTCGGGGAGATCAAGGCGCTCTTCTACGAGGAGGACAACTGCATCAAGGTCCGCAAGACCTGCCCGACCCACGGCACCTTCGAGGACCTGCTCTCGATCGACGCCGAGTTCTCCAGGCGCATCGAGGCGCGCTTCCCCGGTCGCGACTACCGCACCCTCGGCGACGAGCTGATCCACCGGCACGGGACCTCGTCCGTTCGCTACGGTCGCGGGGCCGTGCTCACGATCGACCTCACCAACCGCTGCAACATGATGTGCAACCCGTGCTTCATGGACGCGAACCAGGTGGGCTACGTCCACGAGCTCACCATGGACGAGGTCAAGCGGATCCTCGACGACTCGATCTCCTTCAAGCCCCGGCGCCAGATGTCGGTGCAGTTCTCCGGGGGCGAGCCCACGCTCTCGCCTCACTTCTTCGAAGCCTGCAGCTATGCGAAGGCGATCGGCTACTGCATGGTGCAGGCCGCGACCAACGGGCTGCGCTTCGCCCTCGAGCCCGATTTCGCCGAGCGGGCGAAGGAGGCGGGCTTCGACATGGCCTACCTCCAGTTCGACGGCGTCACGAACGAGGCCAACGCCCATCGCCACATCACGAACCTGTGGGACGTCCGCCAGCTGGCCATCGAGAACATGGTGAAGGCCGGCATCAAGGTCACGCCGGTGGTCACGGTCGTCAACGGGCTCAACAACCACCGGGTGGGTGAGCTCCTGGACTACTGCATGGAGCATCACGAGGAGGTGGGCGGGCCGGCCTTCCAACCCGTGTCCTTCACCGGCCGCGACGAGGGAAT
>JAFDER010000167.1 GCA_019310245.1 Deltaproteobacteria bacterium | reverse complement strand
GCGAGATCCAGAACACCATCGAGCGGGCGGTCCAGAACATCCTCAAGTCCATCGAGCTCCAGTACAAGGAAAGCCTCAAGGCCGAGAAGGGCTACCTCAAGGAGCTGGCCGACCTCAACGAGAAGGCGATGGCGCTTAACCTCAAGGAGATCGAGTACAACGAGCTCTTCCGGACCAACGAGGCCAACCTCCGGACCTACCTGCTGCTCCTCGAGAGGAGCGAGGACGCGCGGCTCCAGAAGTACATCAAGCGCAACAACATATCGATCCTGGACCGAGCGCTGACGCCCGAGATCCCATCCAAGCCGCGTGTCAAGCTCAACATCCTGCTCGCGCTCATCATCGGCCTCATGGCGGGAGTGGGCCTCGCCTTCTTCCTCGAGTACATGGACGTGACCATCAAGACGCAGGACGAGGTGGAGCACGAGATCGGCCTGCCCTTCCTGGGCATCGTCCCGTCCATCGGCTCGGCGCAGTCGCGAAAGAGCCGGTACGGCAGATACTCGCCGTTCAAGAAGAAGAAGCGGCGGGGAAGCGGGCGGGAGCCGGACGACGACACGCCCATGAACAAGGACCTGTTCGTGCACAAGAACCCGTCGTCGGCCGTGGCCGAGTGCGTGCGCTCGATCCGCACGAACATCCTGTTCATGTCCCCGGACAAGGCGATCAGCCGGATCATGGTCACGAGCCCCGGGCCGCAGGAGGGCAAGACCACGCTCGTCCTCAACCTGGCCATCGCCATGGCCCAGAGCGGCAGTCGTGTGCTGGTCGTGGACACGGACCTGAGGAGGCCGCGCGTGCACAAGGCGTTCGGGTTCCCCAACGACAAGGGCATCACGAGCACGCTCATGGGCGTTCACCCGCTCGAGGAGACGATCCGCGAGACCGAGGTGGAGAACCTCTTCATCCTGCCCTGCGGACCGATCCCACCCAACCCGGCGGAGCTGATCCACACGGACAAGTTCTCGGCCCTCGTCGAGGAGCTGTCCGTGCGCTTCGACAGGGTCATCTTCGACTCGCCACCCGTCACGGCCGTCACCGACGCCGCGATCCTCGTCCACCAGGTCGACGGCGCCATCCTCATCCTCCGCCCCCTGCAGACGCACAAGAGCGCGGCCAAGCAGGCCAAGCGCTCGCTCACGGACGTGGGAGGCAGGATCCTCGGGGCGGTCTTCAACAACCTCGACCTGGAGAACCGCGACTACGGCTACTACCACTACTACTACTACCGCAAATACGGCTACTACTACGGGGAGTCCCGCGACAGCACGGCCCCGCAGGCCGGTGAGACCCATCAGGAGATGGTGGACGAGCCCTGAACCCCTGGCGTAACAGAGCGCTGACACTGCTTCTCGCCTTCTCGGCCCTCGCGCTGGGCTCGGTTCACCACTGGGCGGTGGGCACATGCGTGGTCCTGGCCGCCGTGGTCTTCTGCCTGGAGTGCTTCCAGAGCGGGTTCCGCGGCCAGAAACGCACCCTCGACGTGCTCGACTGGGCGGTTCTCGCGCTCGTCCTGTTCACGGCCTTCCAGCTCCTGCCGCTGCCCTCCGGCCTCGTGAAGCTCCTCTCCCCCCACGCCCACGAGGTGCGCGCCTCTCTGTTCGATGCGGCAGTCAAGGGGTCCGTCCCCGCGTTCATGCCTCTCACCCTCGATGCGGCGGGCACGATCCTCGGCCTCATGAAGCTCATGGCCGCCTCGCTCGCGTTCCTCGCCGTGCGCCACAGGGTCAGGAGCGAGGGATCGAAAGATGTGCTCGGCTGCGTGGTCGTCTCCGGGCTCATCGTTGCCGCCGTGAGCCTCGTACACCGGCTCACGGGATGGGACAGGGTCTACGACTTCTACGAGCCCCTCTACGTGCACGCCGACCCCCTGCCCGCCCCGTTTCTCAACGCGAACCACCTGGCCGGCGCCCTCGGCCTGGCCGCGGCGGTGACCATCGGACTCGCCCTCGACGAGAAGGACCGGTTCAAGAGGCTGAGCCTGCTCGCCGCGGCAGGGTTCACGGGCGGGGCCGTCCTGCTCACGCTCTCTCGCGGAGGCATCCTGTGCTTCGTGGCCGGGCAGGTCCTGTTCATCGTCCTGAGGCTCTGGCACCGGGTCTCCAGGAAGCGCCGCTCGAAGAGGAGCGTCGCCACGTCGCGGCGCGAGCTCGCCGCCCTGCCGCTGGCGCTCGCCCTGGCGGTGGCCTCGGGCTCCTACGTGGCCCTGCGGGCCATCATCCTCGAGTTCGTCGAGGGCGACGCCTCCAAGCTCCAGATCTGGCTGGACGCCCTGCCCATGGTGAAGGACTACTGGCTGACGGGTTCGGGCCGGGGCACGTTCCAGATGGCCTACACGGGCTACCAGGCCCTGCCCAACACCGTCACCTTCGTCTACCCCGAGAACTTCCTCGCCAACTGGCTCGGCGAGTGGGGCGTGATCGGTGGTGGCATGTTCCTGCTCGCGCTGATCGCCATCCTCGTCGTGGGGCTACTCCGGCCTCCGCGACGCGCGCGCAACGCCGGAGCCCTCGCTGCCCTGTTCGCGCTCCTCATCCAGAACTTCGCGGACTTCGGCCTCGAGCTCCCGGGCGTGCTCCTGCCGTTCGCCGTGTGCCTGTCCGTGGAGTCGGTCCGGCTGGAGATGAGCCTGGGCCGGCAGAAGGGCAGGCACCTGTTCGCGCTGGCCGTCCCGGCCTGGGCCGGCATCGCGGCGCCCCTGACGGTCCTCGCCCTCGTGGGCGCCGGCCTTCCCAGCGTCATGCTCCACGACCAGCGCGCGGACGACGCCCTGGTCCGGAGCGTGGACATGGCCGCGTCGAGCGACGAGCACTTCGCGTCGGTCCTCGAGCAGT
Organism: Deltaproteobacteria bacterium; assembly: GCA_019310245.1. GTDB lineage: Bacteria > Myxococcota_A > Polyangia > DRWM01 > DRWM01 > JAFDER01. The sequence continues at coordinate 4,423 of JAFDER010000167.1, read as the reverse complement.
CCATGCGCCGGCACCCCGCGGACTTCCACCTGCCCCTGCTCGGAGGCATCCGAGCCTACCACACCGGCCGGTCCGACCCCCTGCCCCTCCTGGGGCGCTCCCTGAGGCTCTTTCCTCGCTCGGCGGTCTCGCACCTGTACGTCGGCCGCACACTCGCCGGCGCGGGCCGGCTGGACCAGGCGCTCGTGGAGTACATGGAGGCCCTGCGCTCCAGGCCGTCGCTCGCCCGCAGGGTCTCGGACGAGGTCGTGCGCATCACCGACGGGTTCGAGCAGGCCAGGGCGCTCGCCCGCCTGCCCGACGACCGCCTCCCCGCCTTCACCGCCCTTGCCGGGGCCTACCTCCGGGCGGGTCTTCCCGACGAGGCCCGCCGCGCGGACGTGGGGGCCCTCGCGGTGGACCCCTACGTGCCCGGGCCCCTCATCCGGGCCATCCGCCGGCACATGAAGGCAGGCCTGTGGAAGGAGGCCCGCGCGCTCGCCCACCGCCTCGGCAAGCTCCCCGAGTACCGGGCCCGGGCCCTGGCCCTGGAAGGCGAGATCGAGCATGCCGGGGGAGATCTGGACAGGGCCCTCGAGCTCTACGCCATGGCGATTGCCGAGAACCCCGTGTTCCGGGAGGTCCACGCCCGGATGGCGAAGATCCACTTCGAGCGCGACGACCGGGACGCCCTGTTCGACACGCTCGATCACTACCAGGCCTCCGCCCTGGATGAGAAGCAGCGCGGCCGGGCACTGGTCACCCGCGCCTCCTACGAGCTCCGGCTCGGCATGGTCAACCAGGCCCTGTCCACGTACCGCGACGCCTCCTCCTCGATGCCCGACGACCTGCACGTGTGGAAGGCCATCGCCAACATCTGCGAGAAGCAGGGCAAGCCCGTCGCGGCGCTCGACGCCTACCGGGAGCTCGCCCGCATCGAGCCCGACAACCCGGCCTGGCTGGAGAAGCTCGACTCGGGCATGGCCCGGGTCAAGACCAGATCCCTCATCGAGGAGTGATCACCCCCAGAGGTGCTCGACGAGACCCACGAAGGTCCCGGCATCCCTCATGTGGACCCCCTGCATGCCCGCCTCCCGCGCGGCCTGCACGTTCTCCATCCGGTCGTCGATGAACACGACTGCTCGCGGATCGTGGCCGAAGCGCTCGAGGGCCCGTGAGTAGAAGCTCGGATCGGGCTTGAGCAGTCCCTCGTCGCAGGAGAGAAAGAGGCCTCTCGCCTCCCCGATCCACGGAAACCTCTCGAGGATGTGGGCGACGTGCACGGGATCGGTGTTCGACAGCACGTAGACGGGCATGTGCTCCTGCGCCTTCCGGAACGCCTCCCGCGTGCCGGGGATCTCGTCCATCATGTCGCACCACACGTCCCGGAACGTCTCGAAGTCCCACCGCGCCCCCAGGATCCCCCCCATCCTCTCGCAGAACGCGGGCCCGTCGATGAACCCCCTTGCAAAGTCCCGGTAGACGTCCCTGTAGAGCACCTCCCTGTAGAAGGCCTCGGTGTCCAGATCGGGCACGTGCTCCCTGAGCCTGTCGAAGAACCGGTCGGGGCGGATCCTGATGAGCGTGTCGCCCATGTCCGCAAACACGGCATCGATCCGGTCGGATGCCAGCCCTTCCATGGCCGGACATGATACGCGGAGGAAACTTTCCGTAAAGGGGCGGCGATGAACACCCGAACCACCGAGGAGGAAACCATGCACGTCACACCCGTGTCGCCGGCCGCCGGGCCTCCCGCGACCACAGCCACAGCCGCACCCGACACGGCAACAGCCAGGTTCAAGGACCTTCTCCAGGATCTGGACAGGGGCGAGAAGTTCGTGGACCGGGTGATCAGGAAGGCCATGCGTGGCCGGGACTTCTCGCCCCAGGAGCTCATCGCCATCCAGGCCGGGGTCTACCGCCACGCCCAGCAGATGGAGGCGTTCAGCAAGCTCGTCGACAGCGTGACCGGAAGCCTGCGCCGGACCCTCGAGGCAGGAGGCTAGAAGCAGAACTCGAGGGTCATGGTCTGCGACGGCCCGCTGCACGTTCTCGAAGCGACGCCTCCCCAGTTCGAGTTCCCGATGCACGGCCTGATGATGCGCCCTGGATTCGGACAGTTCGACCCGCTGCACAGGCTCGGCGGGTCGATCCAGATCTCCGTGTACGGGCCCAGGGTCCCGCTCCGGTCGCACACGGCCCACGTGTGCCCGTCGCACGTGACCATCGCCGAGGTGCTCGTCCTCAGGGCGTTGGCGATCGCCTGGGCCGCGGTGGAATCGGTGCAGGTGATGCCCGTGCTGTCGAGGCTGCCGGACATGGTCACCTCGACGTATCCGCTCGTGGCCAGCCCCGTCCTGAAGGCGTCGAAGATCGTGCACTGCGCCGTCGACGGGACCATGGTCGTGAACGCCTCCGAGAAGGTGTCGCAGCGGGTGGTCACGGGCGTGCACGTGAATCCGTCGCCCGTGTAGCCCGAGTTGCACGTGCACGTGTAGGTGCCAGGACCCGTGTACGTGCACGTCGCGTTGGTGTCGCACGAGTCCGTACCCGCGGAGCAGTGGTCGATGGGCGTGCACGAGTAGCCGTCACCCGTGTAGCCCGAGTTGCACGTGCACGTGTAGGTGCCAGGACCCGTGTACGTGCACGTCGCGTTGGTGTCGCACGAGTCGGTGCCGTCGCTGCAGTGGTCGATCGGAGTGCACGTGTGACCGTCGCCCGCGTATCCCTCGTCGCACACGCAGGTGGGTCCGTCCTCGCCGTCCTCGCAGTGGGCGTTGTCGCCGCAGGTGAGCCCCTCGCAGTCGCAGGCGTCAGGCACGGTGTCGCCGTCCGTGTCCACCGTGTCGTCACCGCCGGGACACACGTCGTCCTCGTCGCACACCCCGTCGCCATCCGCGTCCCCGCACTCGGCGGCCTCGTCCGAAGAGGGATCGCCGGGATCGGCGTCCGGGGCCGCATCCGCGGTCGCGTCCAAAGCGGCGTCGAGCAGCGGATCATCCGAGGCGTCCTCGTCCGGCACGAAGCGCTTTCCTCCCCCGCAGCCCGCGATCGCCCAGGCCAGGACGAGGATCAGGCAAGAGAGTATTTCCCGTCTCATGGCGCCTCCCCTTGAGATTGATCGTAGCCCCAGATCACCGGCAGGGCAACCCGGCCGGCGGATCCCGCAGGCCGGCTTGACGCTCCGTCCAGGTGGCCGTACGCTTTCCTCGAACCTCATGCAGAAAAGACTCCCCAAAGGAGAGATCATCATGGTCAAGAGCATCATTCCGGCCCTCGCAATCGCGTTCCTGCTCACGGGCTGCTCGAGCGAGGGGTGCCCCTCGGGCTACATCGACCTGGGCGGCATCTGCTACGACTTCGGCTCCGACCCGGACAACTGCGGCGGATACGCAATCGCCTGCCCCTCCGGCCACATCTGCCAGGCCGGCGCATGCGTGCTCTCCTGCCCCGAGGGCTACGTCGACTGCTCTGGCACGTGCCGTGACGTCACGAGCGACGACTACAACTGCGGCTCCTGCGGCCTGACCTGCGCGGCCGGTTACGTCTGCACGGACGGGGCCTGCATGCCCGACTGCCCGGACGGATACACCGACTGCACGGGCATCTGCAAGAACCTCTCGAACGATCCCGGCCACTGCGGCGCCTGCGGAAACGCCTGCGCGGCGGGCGAGGTGTGCCTCACGGGCGCCTGCTCGTTCTCGTGCCCCTCGCCGTACATCGACTGCTCGGGCTCGTGCGCCGAGCTGTCCTCGGACAGCAGGCACTGCGGGGCGTGCGGGGCCGCCTGCGCCGGCGGCGAGATCTGCGTGGACGGCTCCTGCACGCTGTCGTGCTACGCGGGGCTGACCATGTGCGGCGGCGTGTGCCGGGACCTCATGCGCGACCACGACAACTGCGGCTCCTGCGGCACGGCCTGCGGCACGGACGAGGTGTGCGAGGCCGGAACCTGCGTCATGGACTGCACGGGGGGGTTCACCGAGTGCGACGGCGCCTGCTACGACCTCGACTCCGACAGGCTCAACTGCGGCGCCTGCGACGCGGCGTGCGGGAGCGGGCACGTGTGCGAGGGCGGCGCGTGCACGGTCACCTGCGCCTCGCCCCTCGTCAACTGCTCGGGCGAGTGCTCGGACACGAGCATGGACCCGGACAACTGCGGCTCCTGCGGCTCTCCCTGCACCGTGCTCGGAGAGGCCTGCATCAGCGGCTCGTGCGTGATGACCACCTGGAGGTGGGCCGGGCCGCGCAACTTCACGAACTGCTCTGCCACGGGCAACACGGGGCCGTCCCAGGCCAACTGCGACACGGCCTACGCCGGCACCCTGCTCGACGGAGAGATCACCGTGACCGGCGGCATCCAGGCCTGGGTGGTCCCGGCGAGCGCCACCCTGCGCATCGAGGTCTTCGGCGCACAGGGCCACAGCGCGGACACCGGGTACGACGG
>JAFDER010000627.1 GCA_019310245.1 Deltaproteobacteria bacterium | reverse complement strand
GCGGCGGCCACGTAATGTCCATCTCCTTCATGCCCTCGGGGAGCTCGAACACGTACGGCTCGCCGGCCAGATCCATGTCCTCCTCGATCTCGCGCGCGGCATAGCCCTCGCCCGCGATCGAGTAGAATGACCGCATGAACACGTCCTTGAGGTTGTAGAACTTGGCCTCGAGCCAGCCGATCTTCTCCTTCCCGATCATGGGCACGGCGCGCACGGTGTCCACGATCCAGCCCACGTGTCCCGTCATGGCCTTCGTGGACTCGACCGCCTCCGCGAGCTCCCCTCCCTGGACAGGTTCCGGCGTTCCGGGCCTGATCCTGATCGTTCCGGCATCGAGCGACGCCAGCACCACTCCGTCCTCGAATCCCATGTCGATCGATGTGGACGGGACCGACAGCTCGTAGCGCGTTCGCTGGATGCCTTTCCACTGCCCCGTCTGCTGGTAGTTCGTGATGGAGTTCTTCAGCCTTTCGACGAGCGGCCATGACCGCGTCAGCTCGGCGTTCTCCCCGCCGAAGTCGATGAGCTCGAGCGCCGCGTAGCCATTGCCCGTCAACGTGCCCAGGAGCAGCAGTGAGCCGCGCGCCACGAAGGCCTCGTCCGAGGCGTTGAAGCTGTTCGTCAGGTTCGTGGGTGACGCCGCGAGAGCGCGGCCCGAGGGCGCGAGCCTCACCCGCACGAGGTACAGGTCGCGCAACGCATCCTCGTCCGTCCTGCCGACGACCGCGGCGCGCGAGACGAACCAGTCGCTGAACGCGCCGCTGCCGGGCGGGTCGATCCAGTGCACCGAGCCCTCGTCGACGATGATCCCGTGCTTCTGGCCGAGAAGGGTGATGAGGGTGCGCGACGGGCCGCCATCTCCGGCCTGCGTTCCCGGGAGCAGGATCACGGCTGCCACGGCCAGGCCCAGGATGACGAGGGAGGCTCGCACTCCGGCCTCCCACGGGCTGCCCGCCCATCGCGTCGCGACGGCCCTGCGAAGGGCTTTTCGTGCGTCCGGCACGCAGATCATTTATCATGCCTCTCGCTTGAGCGTCAAAAGTTGAGCTTTTCCGATTCACGCCTATCCATCAGTAGATCAGATGAAACCGACGGGCATTCCACCGATTCGCGTTCTGCGGCTCATGCTGTGTCCCCGGAATAATCCGCGTGTGCGGATCGGGCGCATTACAGTGGGAACACACTTGTCGTGGGGCCCGGGTTGAGTTAACCTGCGCCCGCAGAGGGGGAGATGTGGAGTCAAGAGGTATCGCCATGAGATTACTGGGGGTGGACTGGGGAGAGCGCCGGCTCGGGATCGCGGTCAGCGACGAGACGCAGACCGTGGCCTCGCCCCATGTCGTGGAGCGCTGCCGCTCGGACAATGAGCGCGTCGAGGCCATCCTCCGGCACGCCTCGGATCTGAGCGTCGATGCCGTCGTGCTCGGAATGCCCCTGTCGCTCAGTGGAGACGAGGGTCCCACGGGCAGGGCCGTGAGGCGCTTCAGCGAGCTTCTCGGCAAGAGGCTCGCCGTCCCTCTCGTGCTCTGGGACGAACGCCTCACCACGGGCAGTGCGCAGCGGGCCCTCATCGAGGCGGGCATCAAGCGGTCCAAGCGCAAGGATCTCGTCGACAAGGTCGCCGCCTCGATCATGTTGCAGAGCTACCTCGACTGTCAGAAGCCCCCCACCGTCGGGCAGGAATGATCAACAAGTCCACTGCCCGCGACACAGGCGAGGGGTGTGGCTCCACGATGCTCGGATGCGCCCTGGTCTCCGGCGCCCTGACGTTCGTGATCATCGTGATGCTCGCGATGATCCCGTCCGTGCGCGGTTTCGTGCGCAGCTCCCTGGTCAAGCTCGTGGGCGGCTCCGTCCAGAGGGTGACCATCCCGGAGGGTTGGAACCGCTTCCAGGTGGCCTCCCGTCTCGAGAACCAGGGAGTCGTGGCCAGCTCCACGGCCTTTCTCAAGGCCACCGAGGATCCTGTTCTTCTCGACTCGCTGGGCATCTCCTCGGACAGTGTAGAGGGCTATCTCTTTCCCGACACCTACGACTTCTACCGTGTCTCCGAGCCTGAGGACGTGGTCGAGAAGTTCGTGTCCAATTACCTGATACAATTCAGGAATGTGTCTCGCCGACATTCGAGGGCGTTGCGCGAACTCGGATCGCTGGGCGACGATCCGGAGCACGTCGCCGTGATCCTCGCCTCC
>JAFDER010000166.1 GCA_019310245.1 Deltaproteobacteria bacterium | reverse complement strand
TCACGCAGAAGGGCAAGGGCACGATCAAGGCCACGGGCGTCTTCACGCTGATGATCCCGCCGATCATCGAGAAGTTCTCGCCGGCGGGAGGATTCCCCGGCACGGTCGTGACGATCAGCGGCAAGCACTTCGGCGTGAACTCCATCAACCTGCGCGTCAAGCTGGGAAACCAGATCATCAAGATCCTGAGCTTCACCGACACGCGCATCGAGTCCCAGATCCCAAAGGACGGACAGGGAGGCAAGCTCACGGTGGAGGTGACCGGCAAGGGCGGCGACACCTCCGACGCCGATTTCGACGTGTGGGTTCCGGTGAAGTTCTACGCCTTCTCGCCCACGAAGGGCGAGGTGGGAACCACCGTCGTGATCAAGGGTCAAGGGTTCGGCACGGACCTCAAGAACGTGGAGGTGACGCTGGCCGGCAATCCCCAGAAGATCCTCGCGCTCACCTCCTCGCAGATCCAGGTCCAGGTGCCCGGCAAGTCCGTCTCGGGCTTCCTCCAGGTGACGGTCAAGGACAGGGGCGCACCCGTGTCCTCCACCGCCGAGTTCAAGGTCATCTACCCGCCCGAGGTCACGAAGTTCAAGCCTGCGGCGGGCCAGCCCGGGACCCTGCTCACGGTCGACGGCAAGAACTTCGGCATGCTGATCGACTCCATCCGCGTGCTCGTCGGCCCCGGCAAGAAGCAGCAGTTCTGCATCGTCTCGAAGCTGACCGACAGCAAGCTCACCTGCCAGATCCAGCCCAACACCCTCTCGGGCCCCGTCAAGGTCAAGGTCAAGGGAATGGGCGAGGCGATCACGCAGAAGACCTTCGATGTCTGGAAGCCCGTCACGGTGACGAGCTTCACGCCCAAGGACGGCCTGCCCGGAACGCTGGTGACGATCAATGGTGGCGGCTTCGTCACCAAGAAGGGGGCCACGAGCGTCAAGGTCGGAGGCAAGGCCATCAAGGTCAAGTCCATCACCAACAACATGATCGTCATCCAGATCCCCGACAAGGGCGTCGCCGGCGGGAGCTTCGAGGTCAACGTCAAGGGACGCGGCACGGCCGTCAGCCCCGGAACGTTCAAGGTGATCCTGCCGACCAAGATCTCGACCGTGAAGCCGACCTCCGGGCCGGTGGGCACGGTCGTGACCATCAAGGGCCAGGGCTTCGGTGACAACGTCAACCAGATCGCCGTGACCTTCATGGGCTTCTACTGCACCGTCACGTCGGTCTCGCCCTCCGAGATCGAGGTCATCGTGCCCGACGGACTGACGGAGGGCATCTCGGGCAAGTTCCAGATCATCGTCACCACCGGCGGCATCGCCGAGGCCCCCAAGGCCTTCAAGATCACCAAGCCCAAGAAACCCAAGAAACCCAAGAATCCCAAGGTCAAGGCCAAGCCCATCAAGTAACCCCCGTCTCCCCCTCCCCCGATCATCCACGCAGCAGAACCCGGCCATCCCGTGTGGCACCGTCCTCCCGTTGCAGTGGCGTGAGGTGGCGCGGATCGATGAGGACGTCCCTAGATGGCCGTGTTCTCGAAGTACTGCATGTAGCCGTCGTACTCGCCCACGTACAGGTCCAGGTCGCCATCCGCGTCCATGTCGGCGAGATCCGGGAAGGCCCACTGGTCCACGGACGTGAGCCCGAATGGGTTGGCCACCACGGTGGCGAAGGCGGGCGAGGTCGCCGTGCCGGTGTTCTGGAAGTACATGAGGTCGCCACCCTCCTCGCCCACGATGAGGTCGAGGTCGCCGTCGCGATCGAGATCTCCCAGCGCCGGCGCGGCGATCTGGGTCACGGCCGTGATGCCGAGTGGATTGGTGACCGGCGCGGCGAACGCGGGAGAGCTCGACGTGCCGGTGTTCCTGAGCAGGAGGACGTCGCCGTCCCTCTCGCCGAGGAAGAGGTCCATGTCGCCGTCGCCGTCGATGTCCCCGAGCTCGGGAAAGTAGAACGAGTCCGTCAGCCCGGAGATGCCGAAGGGGTTCGTGACCGGCGCCGCGAACGCGGGAGACGTGCTCGTGCCCGTGTTCCGGCGGAACCCGATGCTGCCCGTGTACGTGTCGGACTCGCCCGTGAACAGGTCGAGGTCGCCGTCCCCGTCGATGTCCACGAGGGCCGGCGCGGCGAACACGCCCGTGATCGTGATGGAGAACGGGCCGACGTCCGGACTCCCGAACGTCGCGGAACCGGCCGTGCCCGTGTTCTCGTAATACATGATCCCGCCGGCAGTGATGTCCCCCACGCCGGCCATCATGTCCAGGTCGCCGTCACCGTCCAGGTCCGCGAGCTCTGGAAGGCCCACGTAGCTCGCCCCGAGGACCATGGAGAAGGGGTTGCGCCGGGCCGTCGCGAACGACGGGGTGATGGTGCTCACGCCCTCGTCCACGCCCACGTCGACGGCATCGTCCGCATCGGGATCCATCTCGGCGTCCGTCCCGGTGTCGGGCTCCGCGTCCTCCTCGCCGTCCAGGACCGGATCGTCCTCTCCATCGGGAGTCGCGTCCTCCTCGCCGTCGGGCACGGGATCCTCGTCGCCGTCCAGCACGGCGTCGGAGACCGGCTCCTCCGCCGGATCGGTCAGGTCGCCGGCGTCCATGTCCACGGCCACGTCGGAGCCCGTGTCCGTGTCCGCGTCGCCGGTGGGGCCGCCACCGCCGCCGCCGCATGCCGAGACTCCAAGGACGAGCACGGCCGAGGCTGCCAGGATGTGCCTCAGGGTGATCTCGGAGACCACGCCGCAAAGCCCCTCGTACAGATCCCTGACCCGGCGAAGGAGCCTCGAGCGGCCGCGGGGGGTCACGTCCTGGATCGACCCGTCCCCGATCATCCTGTTCAGCCGGCCGGCGTGCCGGCGCAGCTTCCTCAGCTTGTTCCTGTCGTGGATGCTCATCTAAGGTCCCTCCCTTGATCCTGTACCGTGTCAGTCTAGCAGCCGGATCGGGGGCCAGCAACCGGAGGCGGATCTGAAGGGATCATGCGGGAGGATTCTTCTTCTTCTCGAGCTCCGCGGAGAACCACCCGCCCGTGAACGCGTCGAGGAGCGCCGTGAGCTCCACGATCCTGAGGGCGGCCATGACGGCGTCGGGAGGCTCCAGCCAGCCGAGGATCAGGAGGACCTGGAGCCTGCGCCTCTCGTGGTAGGCCTCGACCACGTCAGAGGACAGATCCAGCCTCCAGCGCGCGTCGTCGAGCCTGCGACCGGCTGCCGAGGACTCGGCCGGGGCGTGGATGAGGTTCGAGAGGTCCCACTGCACGTAGCCCCGGATCTCCAGGTCGTCGTCCGTGTCGATGGCGAACCTGATCTCCCCGTCCGAGTACTCATCGAGCGACTGGTCGTGCTCCAGGCTCTTCTCCACGGTCACGCGCAGCTTCGGCAGCAGCGCGGCGAGCCGGATCCGCGTCGTCGAGGCCACGTGGTCGGGCGGTGGGCCCGAGGCCGAGAGGGCTGCCTCGACCACGGTGGCGCAGTCGGGCTCCCAGGACAGGGAGTCCAGGGCCTCCTCGACGAGGCCGGTCGCGAGCACCGCGGCCGCGATGAGAGCGATCATCGTGATCCTCCTTCATCCCAGAGGCCAGGAGACGTAGACAATGAGCTCGCGCCTGCCGGCGGCCCCATCCCGCCCGGGCGACCATGACAGTCGGACGATCAGGGTGGGCAGCCAGCGGGCCTTCCCGCCGCCCTCATCGGGGAGGTCATGACCGAGGGACTCGAGCAGGGCCGCGGCCGCGCCCTCGGCGAGGGGCAGACCGTCACGCTCCTCGACGAGTCGCTCGACGAGCGCGGCCGCCTCGGGATCGAGCGCGGCCTGAGGCTGGAAGGCGGCAAGGACGAGGACGAGGACGGCCTGCATGATCGGTGAATCGCCGCACGGGGCGGGAAAGTTTCCAGCCGTTGATTATTTCGATGACGGAGGCTGTCCAAGCTGTTGATACGGGGCGGAACCTCTTGCTAGATTCGGAGCCATGAAGACATCAGCAGCCTTACTGAGCACGCTCGCCGTCGCGGCCACGCTGGCCGGGCCCGCGCAGGCCTTCACGGACAAGATCGTCCTGGCCGTCATGTCGCCCGGGACCATCAACATCGACGGGTCCACGCAGGACTGGTACGACGCCGAGTACCCGGCGGTGAGCCTGGGAAAGAACGAGGTCGTCTTCGGCGCCTCGTCCTGGAGCAAGAGCTCCGACTACTCCCTGGATGCGTTCCTGGCATCAGACGACGCGAACCTGTACCTGGCGTTCGCCGTGGACGACGACAGGCAGACGCGCACCAAGAAGCCCGGGGCGTCCGAGGACCACGTCGAGCTGTGGATCGACGTCCCCGGCGAGGGCCGCAGGGTCGTGCAGTTCTACCCGGAGAGGAAATTCCCCACGTTCCACCCGGCGCTCCGCCTCAAGAGCGGAGGGAAGACGAAGAAGATGAAGGGCGCGAAGTTCTCGATGGAGTCGGGTAGCGGAGGCTGGGAGGCGGAGATCGTCATCCCCCTCTCCTCCATCCCGGGCCTCAAGACCAGCCTCGTGTCCTCGCGCTGGGCCCTGGTGGCCACGGACTCGGACACGAAGACGGGCGAGCCCGTCCTGCACACTGTGCTCGCCTCGGCCGGGGCGTACGACGTGGGCACCTGGTCCGAGGATGCGGTCTCGCTCACCACCATCGCGCTCGAGAACGTCGACGGCGTGATGATGAACTTCTACGGCAACCACAAGCTGTCGAAGTCGTCGGTGAAGCACATCTACGCAAACGTGACCGGGGACAAGAGGCTCGAGGTGCTCGTCTGCGGCGGATCGGTCATCGGCATCATGGGCCCGGGCTTCCAGTCGGGGACGGGCTACACGTACGTCCAGCTGTCCAGCGACATGCTCTCGATCGATGCGAGGGACGTCTCGGGCAACGGGATCATGGACATCGTGGTCAAGTACAGGGAGACGAACAGCCTGGGCAGCCGCGTGATGATCGCCGTGTACTCCTTCGTCGTCACGGAGGTCCGGCGCATCCTCGCTCAGGAGATCGAGGTCCGGCAGGGATCGAAGTCGGTCACGTGCAACGCTACGTTCATGCAGAACCTGCTGGACGGCGGCGAGGTGCTCCACGTCACGCCTGGAAAGGCCACGGGCTGGACGAAGATCTCCTACAAGAACGTGTCGGAGTACGGCGTGGGAGCGATCCTCCTGCCCTGGGACGACGAGAAGCAGCGGCTCTGGGTCCTCAAGGGGTTCGAGTTCAAGCCCCTGGAGGAGGACAAGATCGAGGCGTACCTGGAAGCCGAGCCCAAGAAGGGCAAGAAGGGCAAGAAGAAGAAAAAGAAGGGAAAGTAGCTCAGTCGTGGATCTTCACCAGGGTGCCCTTCAGATCCTTGTTGGCGTACGCCGAATGCCAGCCCGCTGGCAGGTGCGGGTCCGTCCAGTAGAAGAGCCAGCGCGCGTCGTGGGGCGTCATGTTGACGCAGCCGTGCGAGCGCACCTGCCCGAAGCCGTTGTGCCAGAAGGCGCCGTGGATGGCGTACGAGCCCGTGAAGTACATCGTCCAGGGCACGTCCTCGATGGCATAGGGGCCGTCGGTGGCATACAGGTTGTCCATCGTCCCGGTGACGTGCTTGCTCGAGATGGCGTAGAACCCGCGGGGCGTCTTGAACTCGATGTTCTGCTTCTCGCGCCCTGAGGAGATGAGAGCCACGTAGACCGGCGTCTCGCCCTCGTACGCCGTGATGACCTGCTTCTTGATGGCGATGTCGATCCACTTCTGTCCGGGCTCCTTGATCGTGGTCGGCGGATCGGCCCTGTCCACGCGCCTCACGTCACCCTTGCGAACGTACATCCCGCCGCCCACGTTGTAGTAGGCCTTGGTGCCCGTCGTGATCTCCTCGATGATGGGCAGGACGCTGAAGCGCTTGTACGTCATCGGCTTCGCCGGCTTGATGGTGGCGCCTCCGTCCTCGGACGTGTACGCGCTTATCTTCATCCGGGTCACGATCCCCACGGGGAGTGTGAGGTCGCCGCCGAGCTCGGCCCCGCGGCTCGTGGGCGGGGCGATCACGTGCGCCGCGCTCGACTTGACGTACAGCCCGCGGAGCGTCTTGTAGTAGAGGGAGCCGTTGCGCCACACCTTCTTGTCAAGGCTCACGTAGAAGCCGCGAAGCAGGATCTTGGTCACGAACTTGAACGGGATATCGGTCGGGACCGGCCCCTCCTCCACGTCCTGGGTGTAGGCGTCCGGGACGGCCACCGTCTCCACTGTCCCGTCGGGGTTCTTGATCTCGGCGACGATATCGTAAGGATTCTCGAGGACGGTCCCCTCGGCGAGCGCCTTCTCGATGGCCTCGATCTGGGCCTCGAGCACGGCCCTTCTCTCGGCCAGCCACTTGGCCACCTCCTTCTGCTCGGCGGCGGTCGGGATCTTGTTGTACGCGGGCACGTCGTTGCGCATGACGTGCGAGTAGTCGTACGGGAGGATCGCGTCGAACCAGGGCTGGTGCGGCGGGGAGGGGGAGTCGACGTAGGCCTGCACGTCGTTCACGCGCAGACCCTCAGTCCGGCAGACGTATCCCATCGAGTCCACCAGCCTGTACCACCCGTCCGCGCACCCGTCCGTGCCCTGGGGGCCATCGATGCGCAGCACTGTGCCCCGGCGGATGTGGCCGAGAAGCGTGGACTTTCGGGTCGGACTGGCACGCACGTTGGCCGTGAAGTAGTAGATCCCGCCCGTCGGGTAATCGATCTCGGGCTCGGGAGGCGCCTGTGCACCGGGGGCAGAAGCCTCCCCGCCGGCCGGCTCCTCGTCCTCGAGCATCGGCGCCGCGTCGGGGGCCGTTCCAGCGTCGAGTGTGAAGCTCGAGGCAACGCCCGGCCCCGGGACCTCCGCGTCGTCGCAGGCCGGGGCGAGGAGCGCGGCGAGGACCGCGCAGGCCAGGATGGGCTGAGCCCGTCGGGCTGCATCTGTGGCGTCGTCTCTCATCTTCTCGAACTGTGCCCTTGCAGGAAGAACCCGCAAGACGCCCTACCCTTCCAGGAGGACCTCCCGGAACTAGCCGAAGACGGACAGGTGGCTGACGAGAACCACCACGGCGGCGGCGAACATGAGCGCCGGTAGCGAGAGGATCACGGGGGTCCAGCTCGTCTGGTCCATGGTCGTACGGTTCATCGTTCGATCCCTTTCAAGGTGGATCTTACCCGTCCGGCGGGCGCCTGGACAAGAAAACGGGAGGTTAGCCCGGCAGCTCGTCGGGGTAGAGCTGGTCGGGGTAGTCGCCGGGCGGCTTGTCCCCGGGCGGCTTGTCCTCGGGCG
>JAFDER010000626.1 GCA_019310245.1 Deltaproteobacteria bacterium | reverse complement strand
CGGAGCTGGACGAGGCCCCAGGGAGTGGCCGCGGAGAACGAGAAGACCTCGTCCACGGCGGCCGCCTCGAGGTCCGCCTCGTCGACCGCCTGGGCCAGCTTCACCGCGCCCGTGAACAGCCTGCCCGATCCCTCGTCCGAGCCCAGGAACATCCCGGCGTCCCAGGGCACGTCCGGGTCGATCTCGCCGCTGCCGGGCAGCCAGCCGCCCGATCCGTAGGCGTAGTACTGGGGAAGCCTCTCGGTGTCGCCCATGACCTGCATGGCCAGATCCAGCGTCTCGCGCGCCTCCACGGCCGCGAGCAGGATGAGCGCCGCGGCCCTCTGGACCGGAACCGGCACGGCCGCGGCAGCGTCGCGCACCTCGGCCTCGGCGTCGAACGCCGCGCCGGCCGCGGCGTGCACCGCGCGGATCGCCTCGAGCAGCGGCGCCTCGCCGTCCACGTCCGGCAGCCGGCCGCCCACCGTGAGCACGCGGCCGAGCTCGGCCGCGGACTGTGCGATGACGGCCGCGCGCGGGTGGTCCGAGGCCACGGCCGCGTCCGCCCGCGCCGACAGGTTCGCGGTCCAGCACGGGATGCGCTCCGGGTCCTCTGCGAGGTCGTGGAACACGTCCAGGCGCGTGGGGTCGCGGGCGAGCCTGCCGCCGAAGCTCTCGTAGAGCGCGCGGCTCAGTCCGGCCGTGCGGTCGAGGCCCGCGGCGGCGAGCAGCTCAGCGTAGCGATCGTCGGGGCCCACGGCCGCCGGGCACTCGTGCGCCTCGTCGGACGTCCAGGCGAACGGCTCGTCCCAGGACCCGGCCTCCACCTCCATGTCATCGACGTCCCCTGCGTCGGGATCCGGGGCGTCCGCCGCCTCCTCGATCGCGTCCTCCTCGATAACGTCCTCGCCGCCGTCCCTGCCCGAGCCCTTGTTCCCGCACGCCGGTATCAGGGCCGCTGCGATCAGGACGCCGAGCGCGCGTGCCGTTCCCGGCTCCATGGCCTGCCCTCCATCACTTGTTCTTCGATGCGTCGTCCTTCTGCGGGATGGTCTTCATCCTCACCGGGATCTCGATCACGGGCTGGAGCTTGGAGCTCGTGTGCACCGTGATCGTGGCCTGGAAGCCCTGCTTCGCGAGGCCCTGCTTGGTGATCCCCACGGTGAGCACGTACACCTCGCCGGGTGTTTCCTCCTGAAGCTCGACGTCGAGGTCCCCCGACTTCTCCACCACCTTCTTGACCTTGAAGGTGCCCTTTGCCGCACGCAGCCTGATCTTCCTCGGGGCCACGTCATCGCCCGCCTTCGCGTGGATGCTGATCATGTCCGGGAGCACCCGGATGTCGCCAGCCACCTTGGCCGAGGCGAACACCACGATGGTCTTCTTCTCCGGCGCGAGCATCTCCACGTCGAGCTTGGCCGTGACGTGGCCGGCCGCGGCGGGCGTCATCCTCACCTCCAGGCTCCAGCTTCCGCCTGTGGCGCTCTCGTCGTGCACCATGGCTGCCGTGATGTCGTCCTTCGAGCTCGTCACCTTCCCGAACGAGAGCGCCTTCTGATCCGAGGACAGGAAGGGGACCTTGACGATGGTCTCCTTTCCGATCTCCGCGCCGCTGAAGCGCACGTTCTTGGTCTCGAGATCGTTCTCCACCACAACGTTGGCGATGATGGTGAGCTTGATCGTGGCCTTCTCGGGGTCGTCCGTCTGCACGGTGGCAGTCTTCCTGAGCTCGCCGGACCTGTTCGCGGTGGCCGCCTTGACCTCCACCTTCGCTTCCCCACCCGGGGGAACGGCCTCCTCCGTCAGGAGGGAGGCCTTGACGCCTCAAGAGCCTCGCACGTTCTTGACGTGCATCACCTTGTCCAGCCCGTTCTTGATCGTGAAGACGTGGCTTGCCCACGTGCCGCGCTGCACGTCGCCGATGTTTGCCGTCATTGTCCCGGCCTGCGCATTCACCACCGGAGCGGCCGGCGTCGGAGCGGCCGGCGAAGGCTCGGGCGGAGGGGGCGACTGGCCGCCGTCCACCTGGGGGAAGGGCGGTGCCTGGCAGGACAGGAGCGCGGCCGCGAGGACCGCCAGGATGATTGCTGGGATTTTGTTCATGGTGCGAGAAGTCTAGCCTGTGCGCCGACTACGGGCAATGCAGTCGACGACGAGCACCAGACCGTGGTGACGGCAAAGGGTCTGGCCGGGGATCCGTTGTCGTGAATGTTGCG
>JAFDER010000015.1 GCA_019310245.1 Deltaproteobacteria bacterium | reverse complement strand
CTTGCGGGATGTCAGCTCCACTCCGTCGGCCGAGGAGAGCTTCTTGATGAGCTGGTTGCGGGCCGCCTTCCCGCCCGGTCCGTCGAACGACATCACGACGATGCGCAGGTCCCCATCGCCGGCCTGCGCCCTGGTGGGCCCCGCGAGGATCGCGATGGCCAGGGCGGCTGCGGCAACTGCAGCGGTTGGACACCTGGATCTCATTCTTCCTCCACTCGAATTGACCGATGATAGGGCGGTTGTGTTCTCGATGCAACTGCATTGCAGGCGGTGGACATGAGCTTGCTCCCGGTGTGCGATGAGTCTACGCTGACAGCGTGGCTCACGTGCTCATGGACATCGCGGCGAACGCCGCCACGGTGTGGATCTACGTGGCGGCCGGGGCCGTCGCCATCGTGGTGATCGCCGCCATCGTCGTCTTCCTCACGCCCCTGTGGGACGTCGTCAAGCGGCGGATCTTCGGCACGGAGCCGGAGGCGGACGTGATCAGCCTCGAGGGGATGCTCGAGGAGGGCGGCCGGCCGCTCAGCGCCCTCGTGACCGTGCGAAAGACCATCGTGGACATGGCCGCCGAGGAGAGGGTGAACACGCGAAAGCTCCTCGACTATGTCATCGCCCAGGCCTGGAACCTGGGCGCCAGCGACGTGCACTTCACGCCCACTGCCGACGGGATGACCCTCCAGCTGCGGATCGACGGTTTGCTCTACGACCTCGCCATGTTCTCGCGCGAGGTCATGGCGAGCGCGCTGATCAGGCTGAAGATCCTCTCGCGGCTCAACCCCTACAAGCGTGACGTGCCCCAGGACGGACGGATCAACGTGGACGTGTCCCAGTCCCTGGACGTGCGCATCTCCACCCTGCCCACGATCCACGGCGAGAAGGCCGTGCTCCGGTTCCTGAGCAAGGCGGGGCGCTTCCTCACGCTGCAAGACCTGGGGATCGACGACTGGACCCTGGAGCGCTACCACGGGCTCATCACCAGGCCGCAGGGCATGGTCCTCGTGACCGGACCCACGGGCAGCGGCAAGACCACCACGCTGTACTCTTCGCTCGACGCGGTCAAGAACCGCACGGCCTCCCACCTGAACATCGTGACGATCGAGGATCCCGTGGAGCACGAGCTCCCGTTTCTCAACCAGACGCAGGTCAACGAGGAAGTGGGTCTGACCTTCGCGAAGGGGCTGCGGAGCGTGCTCAGGCAGGACCCGAACGTGATCATGGTGGGCGAGATCCGCGACAAGGAGACCGTGGAAATCGCGGTCCACGCGGGCCTCACCGGCCACCTCATCTTCTCCAGCGTGCACGCCGAGAGTTCCCCGGGCGTGTTCGCGCGGCTCCTGAACATGGGCATCGAGCCCTACATCCTCGCCTCGGCCGTCTCGTGCGTGCTGGGCCAGAGGCTCATGCGCAAGCTCTGCCCGGCCTGCCGCGAGGAGGTTCCGCCCAGCAACCACGAGATCGAGCAGCTCGGCAAGCTGGGCGTCACGCTCGATCCCGACGAGGGCCCGTTCTTCAGGTCCAGCGGGTGCGCGCGGTGCTTCGATCTCGGCGTGCACGGCAGGACGGGGATCTTCGAGCTTCTCGTCGTGGACGACGTGGTGCAGGAGGAGCTCGTCAAGGAGGTCAGGACCAAGGAGATGTACCGGGCGGCCGTCGAGCGCGGCATGCGGCCGCTCATCGACGACGGGTTCGACAGGGCCCGCCAGGGAGTGGTGAGCCTCGAGGAGCTCCTCAACGTGATCTCCAGTTCATGATCGATCCGGCCTCCCTGCCTCCGTGCGTGTTCCTCGCCGGTCCCACGGCCTCCGGCAAGACGACGCTCGCCGTCGAGCTCGCCCTGCGGCTCGGGGCGGAGGTGGTGAGCGCCGACTCGATGCTCGTGTACCGGCACCTGGACGTGGGCACGGCCAAGCCGACGCGGGAGCAGATGCGCGGCGTCGTCCACCATCTCATCGACGTGGTGGACCCCGACGAGCAGTACGATGCGGCGCGGTTCCGGGACGAGGCGCTCGAGGTCCTCTCGGCTCTCGCCTCCCGCCGGGTGCCCGCCGTCGTCGCCGGCGGCACGGGGCTGTACCTGCGCGCCCTGCGCTCGGGCCTTGCCGAGGCTCCGCCGGCGGACCCGGAGTACCGCGCCCTCCTCGAGCGGCGCGCCGCCGAGGAGGGAACCGACGTGCTGCACGCGGAGCTTGCGAGCGTGGATCCGGAAACGGCCGAGGTGGTGCACCCGAACGATCTCGTCCGCATCCAGCGTGCCCTGGAGATCCACCGCATGACGGGCAGGCGCGCCTCGGACGTCAGGCGCGAGCACGGCTTCCGGCCATCGGGCCTCCGGGTCCTCTACATCGTGCTCGACATCCCCGGCGAGACCCTCCGGGAGCGCATCCGCACCAGGGCGAAGGCCATGGTTGAAGCGGGGCTGGTGGACGAGGTCTCGCGCGTCATGGAGCTGGGATACGGCCCGGATCTCAGGCCGCTGGCGGCGCTCAACTACCGCCACGCGGTCGCGCACCTGCGCGGCGAGTACGACCTGGAAGGGATGCTCGAGCGGATGGAGAACGAGACGTGGCAGTTCTCGCGCAGGCAGAGGCGGTGGTTCAGGAGCGAGGAGGGCGTGCTCCACGTGGAGCCCGACGCGGACGCCGTCCTGCCCTTGATCGAGGAGCACCTGGAACGCCGACCGGTCTAGATGCGTCCTTATCGATGAGCTGCCTTCTCCGGGACCCTGAGCCTGTCGAAGGGCCCCGGGCGCGTCATTGGATCCGTGCTCCCTCGAATCGTCACCGCCGGGCGGGCTCTCGCTCTCGCCGCCGCGCGTTCTCGAGCCACCGGGTCAGGGACCTTCCCTGCATCGAGCCTCTGAGTGATCGCCAGTCGTCCTGCTCGTGAGGCTCGAGGACGATGCAGCCGTCACGCTGCTGGACCCAGAAGCGGGCGTTCTTCATCGGTTTCTCCATGGAAGCGTCCTGCTTATCAAAGCGTAGGACGATTCACCTCTGCGATCAATTCCCGAACATGAGCTTCCAGGAGGCGGCGATCTCGCTCGTGACGTCGAGACCGGCGTGGTGCTCCTTGAGGATTGCCTCCGGGGGGTCGTCCTCGGAGAGGTACTCGAAGCGCACGCCGAACGGGGCCCAGCCGGGCTGGGTGACGAGGCCGTAGCGGTGGTCGTCGACGTGCACGACGGCGGTGCCGTCGCTGGCGTCGCGCTCCACCCGCGCCGTGATGAATCCGTCGGCGAACCACGTGAAGATCTCCCCCTCTCTCGTGGCGAGCGCCTTGTCGATCAGGGGGTCGTCGGGCTGGTCGACGCGCAGGAACCGGTAGGGCCGGGGCGACCAGAGCGAGACCACGGCGACCATGACGGTGCCGTCTGCGTCGCGGGCCACCACCCGTCGCAGTGGAGTGAAGAGTGGGGGCGGCGTGGCGCGGATCTCGTCGACCGCGAAGCCCTGTGCTGCGAGGTCCGAGCGGGCCCGCGACCTGGTCAGCTCGGTGATGCCCAGCCCGGCGAGGAGGAAGGTCGTGGTCAGGGCCAGTGCCGCTGCCGCGATCCTGTGGCCCGTGATGCGTCCGGACGCTCCTCGCTTCCTCAGCCGCCAGCTCCAGACGAGCGAGGCGAGCAGGGGAAGGGAGTAGGCGGGGTCGATGATGCCCACCGCGTCGATGGCGAACCGCTTCCAGGTGATGGGCACGAGGATCATGGTGCCGTAGGAGGTGCACACGTCGAGCAGCGGATGGGTGATGAGCGCCAGGAAGGCCAGGAGCGTCCAGGCAGCGTAGGGAGTCCTGCGCTTGCCGAGGCGGTAGCCCAGGTAGCCCATCAGCGGCGTGATCAGTGTGAGCACGAGCAGGGAGTGGGACCAGCCCCTGTGGTGCACGAGCGAGGTCCACTCGCCCAGCATGCTCGAGACGAGGTCCAGGTCGGGCAGCAGGCCCATGCCCGCGCCGAAGAGCACGGCCCTGCCTCCGAGCCTGCGGCTGAATCCGGCCTCGCCGATCGCGGCGCCGAGGAGCATCTGGGTCGGCGTGTCCATCTCAGTAGTAGACGTAGGGCCACCAGGAGAGCATGACCTCTCCGTCCAGGCCCACGGCCGTGGAGCCCGGGCCGGGCCAGCTCTGCATCCAGAAGACGAGGTAGGCGCCCATGCAGTCGTGGGCCATGTCGCGGTAGGCGGCGAAGGAGCCTGAGGTGAAGGGCCGGAGCATGTCCCCGCCGTCGGTTCCCTCGCGCAGGCCGAAGCCCTCGCAGGTGGACAGGACGGGGTAGGGGCTGTCGAGGTCGTAGTGCTGCCGCCCGTTGGGGATGAAGTGCACGTTGCCGCACACGGGATCGTACGGGTCGATCGTGCCCGTCAGTCCGCTGATGTCGTAGCTGACCGAGGTGACGGACTCGTAGCTCAGGCAGGGCTCGCCGTAGGGGCACACGTACCAGGAGTCGAATGCCAGTCCGTAGCGCTCGTCCAGGTCGAAGGCCGCGAACCGCATGAAGTCCTTGCTCAGGGTGGGGATCTGCCGGGGGTCGCGCGCGCCGATGGACTCGAACGCGTGGCTGAAGTTCTCCATGAAGCAGCCGGGGCCGCGGGTGTTGTTGTTCCAGGAGATGCGGATGGAGGAGGTGCAGTGCTCGGGAATGAGATCCTCGTCGTCGAAGCAGCCGTTGCCCGCGCACCGATTCATGGGGAAGTCGATGCGGACCCGGTCCTCATCGTAGTAGGGCTTGATCTCGAGGAGCTCGGCCGCCGAGCCGTCCGGCACGTCCTGGTCACCGTAGAGCCAGACCTCGTGCACCAGGCCCAGGTTCGCCAGCTCGCACAGGTCCAGGTTGCGTGACGGGTCCGAGGGATCCTGGATGCCGTAGAGGTCCGCGAACTCCGGCGTGAACAACTGCTCGTAGTCGAAGCCCCAGTAACCTTCGACAGGATCCTCCCTGGGAAAGAGAGTTGAGTTGTTGTAGGGCCAGTCCGTCGGGGGTGTCTCGTCCCTCAGGTCGATCTCGTAGGCCAGCTCGTAGATCATGGCGGGCTCGGCCCCTGGGTCCGAGTAGCCGTGCGGCCGGCTGCCCTCGGTGAAGGCCGCGATCACCTCGGTGAGCTGGTCGTGCATCTCCGCCATGGAGCGGTGGTTGATGAAGTTGAGCGCCAGGACCCGGGGGCGCATGAGCGTGATCCGGTCGTGGATCTCCATGAGGCAGGGATGCGAGCTGGCGGCGCAGTCCTCGTTCGGCCAGACGAGAGGCTCGGGCTCCGGGTCGTCCTCGTCCTCGCCGGGGTCCTCCTCTGCCGCGTCCTCGATGAGATCATCGAGGACGTCCTCCTGCCCGGACACGTCCTGATCGTCCAGCGCATCTCCCTCGGTGTGGCCGCCTTGGCCGCAGCCCACGAGCAGGGCGAGGACGGCGGGCAGTGCGGTGCGGGCCGTCACAGGCCCATCCCCTTCGCGATGATGGACTTCATGATCTCGGTGGTCCCGGCGTAGATGGTGTGGCACCTGACGTCCCTGTACATGCGGCACACCGGGTAGTCCTCCATGTACCCGTACCCGCCGTGGAGCTGGACGCAGTGGTAGGCGGTGCGATTGGCCATCTCGCAGATCCAGGACTTCGCCATGGAGGCCTGCCTGATCACCTTGCGCCCCATGCAGTGATCGTAGACGACCCTGTCGATGAAGGTGCGGCCGATCTCGATCTCGGTGGCCATCTCGGCGAGCTTGAAGGCGTTGTGCTGGTGGGACCCGATCGGCCGCCCGAAGGCCTTGCGGGTCTTCACGTACTCGAGCGTGTCCTCGAGCATGACCTCGGCAGCGACCTGCGAGACCACGGCCGACATGATCCGCTCCTGCTGGAGCATGCGCATGAGATGGCCGAAGGCGGCGTTCTCGCCGCCGAGAATGTTCGAGGCGGGGACGCGGCAGTCGTCGAAGAAGAGATCGCTGGTGTCCTGGGCGTGGTTGCCCATCTTCCTGAGCTTCGGGCCGCGGGAGAATCCGGGCGCCGAGCTCTCGACCACGATCAGGCTCATGCCCTTGTGGGCTGGCTCCGCGTCAGGGTCCGTCCTGCACACCACGATCACGAGGTCGGCCGACAGGCCGTTCGAGATGAACGTCTTCTGACCGTTGATCACGTACGCGTCCCCGTCGCGCACGGCCCGCGTGCGGATGGCCTGGAGATCCGATCCCGTTCCCGGCTCGGTCATGCCGATCGCGGTGACGATCTCGCCGGACACGCATCCGGGGAGCCACCTCTTCTTCTGCTCCTCGGTGCCGAACTCGGCGATGTACGGCACGATGATGTCGGAGTGCAGGAAGAGCATGGGGGCGTTCGCGCGCGTGCGGCCGAACTCCTCGGCCAGGACGACCGAGTACTCGAAGCCGGCGCCGCTGCCGCCGTAGGCCGCTTCGACCCAGGGGCAGAGAAGGCCCTGCTCGCCGAACCTGTTCCACATCTGCCTGGGCACGGCGCGGTCGCGCTCCCACTCGTCGACGTGGGGTTCCACCTCCTGCTTCATGAACATCCGGACGGTCTGCCTGAAGATCTCCAGTTCCTCTGTCATGAGTGATTCGTACATGCTCAGACGAGCCCCCTGTCCACGCCGCAGGCGATGATCCTCGAGAACTCCATCGCGGGTTTGAAGTAGTCGATCGCGTACCTGTCGTGGATCTCCTCGAGCCGCTCGAGCGTGGCCCTGACGCCCTTCTGGCTCACGTACCTGGCCGGGCCGTGCCAGCAGTCCGGGAATCCGACGCCGAGGATCGCGCCCAGATCCATGGACATGTAGTCATCGAGCACCCCCTCGTCGAGGCAGAGGAATGCCTGGTTGACCATGGACAGGACCAGCATCTCGCGGGCCTCGTCCTGCCCGGGCACGGGAAGGTCCCCGCTGCGCACCACGTGCTCGAGCGCGGAGGCGTCCGGCTCGCCCTCCCTGGTGTAGAAGCACGGCTTGCCGGCGCCCAGGTAGCCCGCCTCGTACATCTTCACCAGCGATTCGGGCACCGGGATGAGATCGGGCATCCTCTCCTTCATGGCCTGCGCGGCGTGGTAGATCACGTTGCCTCCCGCCGTGCCGTACACGTTCAGTGGGCCCTGCGGGAAGCCCGCCTCGAGGGCCAGCCTGTCGATCCGGGCGGGATCGAGCCCCATCTCGGCCAGGTAGAAGCCGGTCATGACGAACACGCCGAACGTGCGGCTCGTGTAGAAGCCCGGTCCGTCGCCCACGACGATGCAGGTCTTCTTCTGCCTCCGGCCCACGGTCACGGCCGTCGCGAGGGCGGCCTCCGAGGTGGCCGGGCCGCGGATCACTTCGAGGAGCGGCATGAGAGGCACGGGCGAGAAGTAGTGCATTCCCACGACCTGCTCGGGCCTGTCCGATCTCGAGGAGATCTCCTGCATGGGCAGGGTCGACGTGTTCGAGGCGATGACGATGTCCGGGTTCGCGTCCTGGACCCGGGCCAGGATCTCCTGCTTCAGGGGGAGGTTCTCGAACACGTTCTCGATCGCGAGATCGACGCCCTCGAGCCTGCCGTAGTCCACGGTGGGCTCGATGCTTGCGAGAATGCGGTCCCTGCGCTCCGGCAGCCAGCGGCCCTTCTGCACGAGGGGCGCGAGCGTCCTGCCTACCTTCTCGCGCGCCGCGCGAGCCGTGTCCTCGTCCACGTCGAAGAGCAGGACCTTCATGCCGCTGTCGGCGCACACCTGGGCAACGCCCTGGCCCATGAGCCCCGCTCCGATCACGGCGACCGTGTCAGCAGGACGCGCCTTCTTCGCGTTCACCCGGGCGAGCCTGGGTCCGATGGACGTGACGGTGAAGAAGAGATCGATCTTGTTGCGCACGTTGGGGTCCATGATGAGCGGCGCGAACCGGTCCGCCGCCCTGCGCGCCGCCTCGTCGAGCGGCAGCCCCAGGCCCTCCTCGATGGCGTCGAGGGCCGCGGCGAGCCACGGCCTGTGCGGGCAGACGAGGTGCTTCTCGCGCGCCTTCTCGACGAGCGCCCTCTGCTCGTCGAGGTCAGGCTCCTTCCAGCCGGGGTCGTAGTTGCGGTTCGTCAGGGAGGGGTTCTTCGCAAGCCAGGCCGCGGCCGCGTCCATGGCCGCATCCGGCTTCACCATGGTCACGAGCCCCGACGGCTCGAAGGCCTCGGCCGGGAGGACCCTGCCGCGCAGAACGATGTCGAGAGTGGTCTCCAGTCCCGCGAGCCGGCGCAGGGTGTCCGCGCCGCCCGCCGCCGGGAAGAGCCCCACCCCCGTCTCGGGCAGACCCATCTTCGTTCCCGTGCTGGCGAACACCCTGTCGCATGCCCAGAGCAGCGTCTCGAATCCCCCGCCGAGCGCCGTCTGGCCGGTCAGGACCGCGGCCACGGGGAACGGGCTGCGTGCCAGCCTGGAGAGCGTCTCCTGCAGCTCGAGCACGAGGTGCTTCAGATCCAGGGGAGACGGGTCGCGCATGATCTCCGCCAGGTTCGCGCCGTCGAGGAAGCTCCTCTTCTTGGCCGATGCCAGGATCACGCCGGAGGCTCCGTCCGACCGGGCCCGCTCGACGCCCCTGTCCAGCTCGGTGATCAGTCTCGAGCCGATGGTGTTGACCGGGCCGGGGGTGTCGATCTCGAGCGTCGCGATGCCCGTCCTCTCGTCGATCGTGTACGTCAGTTCCTGCATGTGGATCCTCGCCTCAGGCCTTGATGATGACGGCCTCGCCCTGTGTCAGTCCGCCGCAGATGGCCGCGACGCCCTGGCCTCCGCCCCGGCGCCTGAGCTCGTACATGAGCGTCATGGTGATCCGGAGCCCCGAGGCTCCCACGGGGTGGCCGATGGCCACGGCGCCTCCGTTGACGTTCGTCCTGCCGAGCAGCTCGTGCCACCTGCCCTCGTCGCCGCCGGCGAGGATCTTCGTGCTCACGAGCGGCATGGCCGCGAAGGCCTCGTTGATCTCGATGAGGTCCATGTCGTCGATGCTCATGGAGCTCCTCTCGAGCACCTTCTCGATGGCGTGCGCCGGGATCCACGAGATGCCGTCGGGCCGGTCGGTCTCACCCGCCGCCTCGACGATCGTGCCCAGGACCTCGAGCCCCAGTCTCTCGGCCCGCTCGCGGGTCATGACGATCATGGCCGTGGCGCCGTCGTTGAGCCCCGGCGCGTTGCCGGCCGTCGTGGTCTTCGCCCCGAACACGGGAGGAAGCATGGCTATCCTGGCCACCGAGGCATGCGGCCGCGGCATCTCGTCCTCGGTGAACAGATACTCCTGCCTGCCCTTCCTCACGCGGATGGGCGCGATCTCGTCGTCGAACTTTCCCGCGTCCCGCGCGTCAGCCCACTTCAGGTGCGAGCCCAGGGCGAACGTGTCGATCATTCGCTTCGGCACGTCGTACTTCTCGGCTCCGTCCGAGGCGTCGACGGCCACGGAGCTGTAGCCGGGGTAGATGATGGGGAAGATCGGGTCCACGAGCACGAGCGCGCCGATCCTCGTGCCGGAGCGCGCCTGCCTCGTCACGTGTGCCGTCCTGCTCATGACGTCCACGCCCACGACGAGCGCCGACGATATCTCGCCGAGCCTCATGCCCCACAGCGCCATGCGCAGTGCCGTGAGCGGCGAGCAGCAGGCCGTGTCCAGCGTGGTCGTGAACACGTCGAGGCCCAGGGAGAGTCCGATCTGCCGGCCCGTCACCGAGGCCGTCTCGAAGGCGGACGAGATGCAGTTGCCCACGAACATCTGGTCGATCTCGCCGACCAGATCCCTGCCCGACGCCTCCAGCGCGGCACGGGCCGTGTGCGCGGCGAGATCGAGGGGCTCCATCTCGGAGAGCGATCCCAGGTACTTGCCGAACGGGCTGCGCTTGGCGCTCACGATGGCGAACGTCTCTGGCATCGTCTCCTCCGTCTCAGGCGCGCTCGAAGATGGTCGCGGGAGCCATGGCGCCGCCCGTGCACAGGGTCACGAGGGCATGCCGGCCTCCGGTTCGCTGGAGCTCGCTCACCGCGGTGATGGAGATCCGGCAGCCGGAGTTGCCGACGGGGTGCCCGAGGGCGATGGCCCCGCCGCACGGGTTGAGCTTCCCGGCGGGAGCGCCGAGCTCCCTGAGCCAGGCCAGCGGGATGGGCGCGAACGCCTCGTTGACCTCGAAGACGTCGATGTCATCCATGGCGAGCCCGGCCCTCTCGAGCACCTTCGGCGTCGCCGTGATCGGCCCCGTGAGCATGAGCACTGGGTCGCTGCCCACCACGGCGCTCGCCACGACGCGCGCGATGGGCTCGAGGCCGAGCTCCTTCATCCTCTCACCGCTCATGAGAACCACGGCCGAGGCGCCGTCGGTCACGGGGCTCGAGATGCCCGCCGTGATGAGCTTCGTGCCGAGCACGGGCTCGAGCGCCGCGAGCTTCTCCATCGACGTGTCCGGACGGATCGTCTCGTCCCGCGTGACCGTGATCTGCGTCCCGTCGGCGTCGAGCCCCTTCGTGGGCACGATCTCCCGGTCGAAGTGCCCGGCCTGCGCGGCCGCGTGCGCCTTCTCGTGGCTCGAGACCGCGAACGCGTCGCACTCGTCCCTTGTGATCGACCACTTCTCGGCGATGGCCTCCGCGGCCTGCCCCTGGTTGTAGATCTTGCCCTCCACGCGCTTGACGTAGAAGGCACCGAAGGGTGTGCCCTGGCCGCGGCCGTCGGGCAGGGTGCCTCCGAAGTCGGACGCGATGGGGTACTTGCTCATGACCTCGCACCCGCTCGCGATCACCACGTCCATGGTCCCGGAGGCGATCATGCCCGTGGCCAGCTGGATGGCCGTGAGGCTCGAGCCGCACTGGCGATTCACGGACACGCCGGGCACGGTCGAGGGGAATCGAGAGGCGAACACGCCGCTGCGCGCCAGCGTGAATCCCTGCTCCCCCACCTGGTAGACGGTGCCGTTGATGACGTCGTCCACCAGGGCCGGGTCCAGGTCGATGCGGCGGGTGACCTCGTCGAGTACGAATCCGAGGAGCTCGGGCACGAGCCAGCCTCGCAGGTACCCGTTCCTCCTGCCCACGGGCGTCCTTGCCGCGCTGACGATGAACACGTCTCTCATGGTGCTTCCTTGTTTCGCGGGGCCGGTTCGTCGGCGGGTTTCAGGAGACATCGACGGTCAGGTCGTAGGTCACGGTCGAGGCGGTCCCGTCGTCGGCGCTGAACGTGTAGACGAACGTGCCGCTCTCGGACGAGTCGGACTGCCACCTCCACGTCACGTCGTAGGGCGCCCGTCCCGTCCCGCCGTAGGGCGAGGGCGGTGTGACGGGCGTCGCTCCCGAGGTCTGGGTGTAGTCCCAGCTCACGTCGTCCGGGTCGGGGTCCAGGATGTAGAGCGTGCAGTCGAGCCTGGCGCCCGCCGTCACGCTCACACTCCCGTCCGTGTCGCCGCCGCAGTCCACCTCGATGGTCGGCGGACCGTTCGTGCCGTCGTCCGCGATCACGTTCGCCTCGAAGCGGTGCCGCGCCTGCCCCACCGTGTCGTCGGCGACCCAGATGGTCACGACGGTCGTGCCTCCGAGGCTCGACGTGTTGCCCATCCCGAACCAACCGTTGAACACGGGCAGGGGGTTGGAGCCGAACGGCTGGATCTGCGTGGTGGAGCTCGATGAGCAGTCGACGGCCGTCCCCGAGTCGTCCTCGCACGAGAGCGTCACCCGCCGCCCCGTGGCGCCCTGCACGCCGAACCGGCAGGAGACGTTCTGGCCGGCAACCACGTCGTCGCCGCCGCCCACGTCTGGCAGGCAGCGGATGTTCGTGAAACGGAGCGTGTCGCTCACGGGCTCGTCGTCTGCCACGTCCGCGGGTGGCGGGTCGGACGGCGGATCCCCGACGGGATCGTCAGGTGCGTCGCCGGGATCCGCGTCATCGTCGGCGTCCTCCTCCTCACCATCCTCCGTCTCCACGTCCGTGGCGGCCTCTTCCTCCTCCGCGTCCTCGGAGCCCTTGTTCCCGCCGCCGCAGGCCGCGAGCGCGAGGGCCAGGACGGGAGCGAGAAGTGCGATCGATCGCATCATCTTCCACCTCATTCGTGTCTTTGCCATCACGCTATTGGCATTCACCGGACCGGTCAAGGTCGGCAGGGCCTGGACCGTGAGGCTGCAGGTGACCCTGCGCGAGGGGCTCATCGATCGAGGAGCACCCGGGAGGCCCACGCGCCCGAGCGCACCGCCCCCTCCACCGCGGCGGTGGCCAGGTAGTCGCCCGCGAACACCACCGGAGGCCTCTGCTCGGTGGCGAACCGGGCCGCGAGCTTGTAGCGGCCGACCTCGTGGACGGGAATGGCCTCGGCCCGCTTGAACGTGGCGAAGGTGCGGGCCGATTCCGGGAGTTCGGGATGGAAGCTCCGTCCGAGCCTCCATGCCTCGGCCGAGACCTCGTCCAGCGGTGAGCCGGCCAGCTCCTCGCTCGGCCCGCGTCCGAGGAAGACCTGCACGAGCGTGCCACTGCCCGCGGGACGCGTTCCGACGGCGTTCACGGGCAGCTCTCCGGGACCGCAGGAGAACGTGACTCCCCTGGGCAGCTCGCCCTCGGCCAGGTAGGCGCAGTGCACGTTCGCCACGTACCGCTGGGATCCGAGGAACATGCGTTGCACCGCCGTCACCATCGAGGGCGGCAGCTTCCGCGTGAGCCAGTCCGCCTGCGAGGCGGTGGTGGCCACCACCGCACCGTCGAACGTCTCCGCGTGGGGCATGTCCCCGTGCTCCCACTCGATGGCAATCTCATCCTCGCTCCTGGCGTGGATCGCGGAGGCGCGGCACCCTGTCCTGACGTCGATCCCCTTGACGAGCCTCGTGCAGATCTGGTCCATGCCTCCCGCCAGGGTGTAGAAGCGCGATCCGGCGGCGCGCGCGTACAGCGCCAGCATGAGGGCCTGCGAGATCTCCTCGCAGGAGAAGAACCAGAATGACTCGATGCTCGGTCTGACGAGGTACTGGTAGACGTCCTCGCCGAGAGCCTCGCGCGCGGCCTCGGCCGCCGACCTGTCGTCGTGCTTCGAGAGGACCTGCGGGTCGAAGGGATCGAACCTCCCCCTCTTCAGCGTGAGCCCGGCGCCGTAGGCGAGGAAGCGCGTCTTGCCGCGTGCGGACAGGAAGGGGTAGGCCCAGAAGGACCACGGATCCGCCCGGTCCAGAACGGCCCTCCTGCCCGCGCACGAGAAGGTGGTGCCGCTCGGGACCGGGGTCCTGTCGTGCGCGAGCCCCAGATCCCGCACGTACCTCTCGACGTGCGGGTAGAACGACGTGAAGAAGCCCGCGCCTGAGTCGAGAGCGATTCCCTTGGCGCGGAACGTGTGGGTCCTGCCTCCCACGTGGCCTGCCGCCTCGAGGAGCACAACATCGAGGCCCGCACCCCTGAGCAGGAACGCCGCCGAACAGCCGGCTGGGCCCCCGCCGATGACCGCCACGCGATGCATCCGTCCATTCTAGATCGTCTCTCCTCCGTACTGAACCATTCATATGACACCCGCGCGTTTGCGCGCTAAGATGCGGGAGCGTGTGAACGCGTGGACGTGCGTGGAGGATCCATGAAGAAACTGGTCGTGATCCTGATCGTCCTGCCCGCTCTTGCGGCGTGCAGCGGCAAGAGCAAGGGCGCCGGGGATGCGGATGCCGGCGACGACGCGGTCGACGATGCGGCCGAGCTGGACGTGGAGGACGAGGACGGTGTGGACGACGACGCCCTGGACGTCGTCGACGAGGAAGCCGTCACGCTCCCGGTGTGCGAGCAGCTCGGCCTGCCGGAAAGGGAGTTCGATCCCGACGGCTGGGGCTATGGCCTGTACTCCGTGGCCCAGGACTTCACCGTGCAGACCACCGAGGGACCCTGGACCCTGAGCGAGAACTGGACGGGGTGTGACGTCTACCTCTTCATCCAGGACGAGCCCAGGCAGGCCGAGGACTGGCCCGTGCCCCTGTGGAACAGGGACGTGGATGTGCTCATCGCCCGGGCGCCGCGCAACGTGCACTTCTTCTTCCTCTCCTACGAGCCGACGTTCGAGACCGTCACGGCGGCGCTCGACGCGCTGAAGACGAGCGTGGACGCCACCCTCTCCGCCTATCCCGAGGAGGACAGGCTGTGGTGGGAGGGCCGCTTCCATTACGTCACCGAGCAGGCCCGGCGCATCCCGGGCTGGGTCGGAACGGTCATGGTGAACCCTGCCTGGGGCGCCGGGCTCGACCGGTTCCAGCGCATCCGCTACATCGGCTCGTATGCGGACTACCGCCGGTACGATGCGGGCCGCGGGTGGTTCCAGCCCAACATCTCGATGGCGGCGAACGAGGCCATCTACTACAACTTCGAGGCCGAGAGGGAGGAGCGGCTGGAGGCCGAGAGCGCCACCGTGATTCCCGTGTTCGAGGAGGTGGTCATGTCCGATCCCGGCTGGGCGGGCACGCGGTTCCACGCGGACGCGGCGCTCCCGGACGCCACGGTCATGGCGGGCTTCGACACCATGGAGCTCGATCTCTACATGGGATGCAGCGGCGACGGCGAGTACGGCACCTGCCCGGCGTGGGACTACGACGTCTTCGCGTACCTGTGCGACGAGGGCGATCCGGACACGTGCGACACGTGGCTGGGCCACTGGATCACGACCTACCACCGGGAGGGCAGGTGGGTGCACGACGTGAGCGGCCTGCTGCCTCTCCTCGCGAGCGGAGGCTCTCGCAGGATCGCCTTCTACACCCAGCAGGAGTACGTCGTGTCACTCTCGATCCGTCTCTCCAACCAGGGGAAGGCGGAGAGGCCCGAGGACATCTTCCCGCTGTTTTCCGGCGGCGTGTTCGATGCGGCCTACAACGACGCGTACTCGCCGATCACGGTGTCCATCCCGGCCGAGGCCAGGAAGGTGGAGCTCGCCACGGTGATCTCGGGCCACGGCGGTGTCGACCCGGGCAACTGTGCGGAGTTCTGCAACACCACCCACCACTTCTTCGTCGACGGCACGGAGAACGTCCTGGACTTCCCTCAGATCGGCGTGCAGGACGACTGCATGTCCAAGGTGAACATCGGGACCGTGCCCAACCAGTACGGCACTTGGTGGTACGGGCGCTCCGGATGGTGCCCGGGGCTCGAAGTTCCCCTCGTCATGACCGACATCACGAGCCAGGTTGCGGCGGGATCGGACGCGGTGTTCGATTACGAAGCATACTATCTCGGCGATCCATACCCGAGCTCGGGTGCGAGGATCCGCATGCGCTCGTGGGTCGTCGTCTCCTACTGAGCCCCGGCCCCATCCGGGTGGTCCATCTGCTCGCGCATGACGGTGTAGACCTCCTCCTTGGCCTGGAAGATGAAGAAGATCGTCCACTGGAACATCATGCAGACGGCGACCACGCCTGCAGAGAGGATGGAGATGACGGAGTGGGTCATGACCGCCGAGACGGCCGAGCCCGTCGCGGCGACGGTCAGGAAGGCGGCGGCCCAGAGCTGCCACTTCTTGCGCGCCTGGACCAGCGAGATGCGTTCGGTCAGTGTCATGGGAGACTCCTTCTGGCGGGTGAGGAGGTTACCAGCGTGCGCCCCGCGCCACAACGTCCCGTGATTTGCCTTTGGCGGGCCCGTCTCCTATAAGAGACTGGGCGCTGACGCATGGCAAGGGACTACTACGCGGTGCTCGGGGTGGACAGGGACGCCGGCCCGGAGCAGATCAAGAAGGCCTACAAGGAGGCCGCGCTCAGGTACCATCCGGACCGCAATCCCGGCGATGCGGAGGCCGAGGAGAGGTTCAAGGAGGTCACGGAGGCCTACCAGGTCCTCTCGGACCCCGAGAAGCGATCCCGGTACGACACGTTCGGGACCGAGGGCCCGCGGATGCCCGAGGTCAACCTCGACGTCGACGACGTGCTCGACATCTTCCAGTCCGTGTTCGGGATCGGAGGCGGAGGCAAGAAGCGCAGGCGGCGCAGGCGGGGGCCGGACGTCCGGCTGAGCGTGGAGATCTCATTCGTGGAGGCCTACCTCGGTGGCAGGCGGAAGGTGTCCTACAGATCCAATGCCTCCTGCGGGGCCTGCTCGGGCACCGGGGCGGCCCCGGGCTCGGACATGAGACCGTGCTCCTCCTGCGGGGGGCAGGGCGAGGTCCTGTACAACCAGGGCCTGCTCATGATCAAGAGGCTCTGCACGCGCTGCCGCGGCAGGGGGCGGATGGCCGAGGACGGCTGCCGTGAGTGCGGCGGCGAGGGGGCGCGCACAGCCGAGCGGGAGCTGGATCTCGCGATCATGCCCGGCGTCATCGATGGCCAGGAGCAGCGCATCCCCGGCAAGGGCGAGCCCTCGCAGGGGCAGGGGCAGTGTGGCGATCTGGTGGTCGTCTTCCGGGTGGAGGACGACGAGAGGTGGGAGCGCGAGGGCATCCACCTCGTCAGCCAGCTCGACGTGCCGTTCTACAAGGCCGCTCTCGGAGGCGAGGTCGAGGTGGAGATTCCTGGAGGCAAGTTCGTCACGCTCAAGCTCAAGCCGGGCGTGCAGCACGGCAAGATCGTCCGCGGCCGGGGCTGGGGCTTCTCCGGGAGCGGAGGCCTGCACGGCGATCTGCTCGTGCGCATCCACGTCACAATCCCGAGGGACCTGAACGAGAAGCAGCAGGCGCTCCTCGAGCTCTTTGCCGAGGAATCCGCAGGAGGCGACGCCTCCCTGTGGGAGCGCGTCAAGGACGTTTTCAAGTAGGAGCGCCTCACCTATACTCGTCCGCGTGGTGAAGAAGTTCGTCGAGGAGCTCGGGGACGCCGCACTGTCCGCTCCCGGATTCCGGGTGGAAGGCAGGGTGAGCGCGTGGCAGGGTCTCTCGCTCACGGCCACGGTGCCGGGGGCGCGAACGGGAGACCTGGTGCGCATCCGGCCCGCTGCTGGCGGAGAGATCGAGGCCGAGGTCATCGGGTTCAGCGGCGCCGAGGTGAGACTCATGCCCCTGGGCCGCGCGGAGGGCGTCGGGTCGGGCGACCGTGTGCTCTCCGACGGAAGGAGGTTCACGGTGCCCTGCGGCGACGGCCTCCTGGGCCGGGTCCTCGACGGGTACGGCAGGCCCATGGACAGCGAGCCTCTTCCACCGGGGCTCGAGTGGCAGTGCGTCGACGGTGCGCCTCCCAACCCGCTCGAGAGGAGGCGCGTGGACAGGACGCTCGCCATGGGGGTTCGGTCCATCGACGGGCTCTTGACCGTGGGCGAGGGTCAGAGGCTCGGCCTGTTCGCCGGCTCGGGAGTGGGCAAGTCGACCCTTCTGGGCATGATCGCGCGGCAGGCGCGAGCCGACAGGATCGTGATCGCGCTCGTGGGCGAGCGGGGACGGGAGGTCCGGGAATTCCTGGAGGACAACCTCGGCCGGGAGGGCCGGGCGCGCAGCGTCGTGGTGTGCGCCACGAGCGATGCGCCGGCCGTCGCGAGGCTCAGGTGCGGCTTCGTGGCCACGGCGATTGCCGAGGGCTTCAGGGAGAGGGGCCTCGGGGTGCTCCTGCTCCTGGATTCGATCACCAGGCTCGCGCGTGCGCAGCGCGAGGTGGGTCTGGCCGCGGGCGAGCCGCCGGGCAGGCGGGGCTTCCCGCCGTCGGTGTTCGCCGTGCTGCCCGCGCTGCTCGAGCGCGCGGGCAACTCGGCGCGGGGAACCCTGACGGCCGTCTACACCGTGCTCGTCGAGGGCTCGGACATGGACGAGCCCGTTGCCGACGAGGTGCGGTCCATCCTCGATGGACACATCGTGCTCGACCGTGCGGCCGCCCAGCGCGGCAGGTACCCGGCCGTGGATCCCCTGGCGAGCGTCTCGAGGCTCATGGACAGGGTGGCGGGCGCCGAGCACCGCGAGGCCGCGGCCTGGTTCCGCAAGAACCTGGCGCTGTACGAGGAGCACCGGGATCTCATCACGGTTGGTGCATACCGCAAGGGTTCGGACCCCATGCTCGACAGGGCCGTCGCGATCGCTCCGGACCTCGAGGCCTACCTCGCGCAGGAGCGCGACGAGCGGCCCGGGCTCCAGGACTCGGTGGATGCGCTCGTGCGGCTGTGGCGCGAGAACCGGACGGAGGGAGGAAGCCGATGACCGCGAGAGACGAGATCGTCGCGTTCCTCGACGAGGAGCTCGACGTGCGCTCCGTCGAGGACGAGTCGATGAACGGCCTTCAGGTGCAGGGGCGCGGGGAGGTCGAGAAGGTCGCCCTGGCGACGGATGCCGCGCTGAAGGTCTACAGGCGGGCCGCCGACCTCGGATGCGGCATGGTCGTGGCGCATCACGGGATCCTGTGGAGCAAGCTCACGCCGATCACGGGCGTCCTGCACGACCACGTGCGGTTCCTGCTCGAGGGTCGCATCAACCTCTACGCTGCGCACCTGCCGCTGGATCTCCATCCCCGGCTGGGCAACAACGCCGAGCTGGCGCGCATGGCCGGCGTGCGGGAGCCGCTGCCCTTCGGCAGGTACCACGGCAAGGACATCGGGTTCATGGGAGGGCTCGAGCAGGACCTGCCCCTCGACGAGCTCGCCGGACGGCTGGCCGGCGAGCTGGGCGCAAGCCCCGTCGTCCTTCCCTTCGGGTCGGGGAAGGTCGGCAGCGTGGGGATCGTCTCGGGCGGCGGCGCGTTCTGCCTCAGCGAGGCGATCGAGAAGCGACTCGACTGTTTCGTGACGGGCGAGGGGGCCCACTGGAACCACCACCTGGCCCTGGAGGCCGGGATCGACGTGATCTACCTCGGGCACTACCACTCCGAGACTCCGGGGGTGAAGGCCGTGGGGGCCCTGCTCGAGGAGAGGTTCGGACTCGGGACCGTGTTCATCGACGAGCCCACCATCGTCTGAGCGTCGTGATCAGGAGCAGCCGGACGTGGACCCGCAGTTCTCGCACTTGTAGCACGCGCCGCTGCGGGTCATGATCGCGCCGCAATCCGCGCACGCGGGCGCATCCGCCTGTGGATCGAAGAGTGGAAGCTGGTCCGGGTCCTCCTCGGGAGCCTCCTCGAACGCCTGGAACTCCACGGAACCCTCCATGTGGTTCTCCACGTCCGGATCCTTGGCCGCGAGGAACTTAACGGAGAGATACTGGAAGATGTAGTCCATGATCGACTTGGCGATCGGCACGTCGGGGTTGTTCGTGTAGCCGGCCGGCTCGAACCGCGTGTGGGTGAACTTCTCCACCAGGACCGACAGGGGAACGCCGTACTGCAGGGTCATGCTGATGGCGAGCGCGAAGGAGTCCATCAGGCCCGAGATGGTGGATCCCACCTTGGCCATCTTGATGAAGATCTCGCCGGGCTGCCCGTCGGGGTACATGCCCACTGTGAGGTAGCCCTCGTGCCCGCCGAGCGTGAACTTGTGGGTGATGGAGGGTCTCTCGTCGGGCAGCCTGCGGCGGTAGGGCCGTGGCGCGCGGTTCTTGCGTTCCTCCCGGGTCCCCGTCTCCAGCGGCTGGGTTCGCTTGGAGCCGTCCCTGTAGACCGCGAGGGACTTGAGGCCGGACTTCCACGCGTCCAGGTAGATCTGCTCGATCTGCTCGATCGTCGTCTGGTGAGGGATGTTGACCGTCTTCGAGATGGCTCCCGAGATGAACGGCTGGACCGCGCCCATCATGTTGATGTGACCCATGGGCTCGATGTACCTCGTCCCGCCCACGGGCTGGAGCGCGCAGTCGAAGACCGGCAGGTGCTCCGGATCTATTTGCTCGCAGCCCTCGATGGTTCCCTTCCTGTCGATGTAACCCTTGATCTCCTTGATGGTCGCCTCGTCGTAGCCCAGGTTGCTCAGTGCCAGCGGCACGGTCTGGTT
This sequence comes from Deltaproteobacteria bacterium, assembly GCA_019310245.1. GTDB lineage: Bacteria > Myxococcota_A > Polyangia > DRWM01 > DRWM01 > JAFDER01. The sequence goes on along the minus strand of JAFDER010000015.1, from coordinate 1,878 downwards.
CACGATGCGCATCGTACCGCCGCCCACGAGCTTCTTGTGCTTGATGAGAGCGATGTCGGGTTCGATGCCCGTCGTGTCGCAGTCCATCATGAACGCGATGGTGCCCGTCGGGGCGAGCACGCTCGCCTGGGCGTTGCGGAACCCGTACTTCTCGCCGGCGCTGCGCGCCGCGCCCCAGGATTCCGCCGCGGCGGAGAGGATCTCCTCGGGCCCGTCCTGCTCATCGAGCGCATCGATGTGCTTGTCGATGACGCCGAGCATGGTCTCGGTGTTGCGCTCGTAGGCCTCGAACGGCCCCTGGCTTCTCGCGATCCGGGCCGACTGGGCGTAGGCCTCGCCCGTGAGCAGCGCGGAGACGGATGCTGCATAGTTTCGCCCATCGTCGCTGTCGTAGGGCAGCCCCCTGGCCATGAGCAGGGCTCCCAGGTTGGCGTAGCCGATGCCGAGCGGCCTGTACCTGTGGCTCATCTCGGTGATGGTGGCGGTGGGGTAGCGGGCGTTGTCGACGATGATCTCCTGGGCGGTGATCACCGTGTCGACCACGTGGCGGAACGTCTCGGTATCGAACGTGCCGTCCTCGTTGAGGAACCGCATGAGGTTGACGGACGCGAGGTTGCACGACGTGTTGTTGAGGAACATGAACTCCGAGCAGGGGTTCGACGCCTCGATGCGTCCGTCGTTCGGACAGGTGTGCCAGTCGTTGATGGTCGTGTCGAACTGCAGGCCCGGATCGCCGCACATGTGAGCTGCCTCGGCGATCTCGCTGAACAGCTTCCTTGCCTTGAAGGTGTCGTGCACCTCGCCGGTCGTCACGCCGACCGTGTTCCAGTCGTCGTCCTCCACCACCGCGTTCATGAACTCGTCGCTGACGCGCACCGAGTTGTTCGCGTTCTGGAAGAAGACGGACGAGTAGGCCTCGCCGTTGAGGCTGCCGTCGTACCCCGAGTCGATGAGGCTCCAGGCCTTCTTCTCCTCGTTCGTCTTCGAGTTGATGAACTCCTCGATGTCCGGATGGTCGATGTTGAGGATGACCATCTTGGCCGCCCGCCGCGTCTTGCCTCCGCTCTTGATGACGCCGGCGAACGCATCGAAGCCTCTCATGAACGAGACGGGGCCGCTCGCCTGCCCGCCTCCGGACAGCGGCTCCTTGGAGGAACGGATGGAAGAGAAGTTCGTCCCCGTCCCGCTCCCGCCCTTGAACAGCGTCGCCTCGATGGAGGCGAGCTCCATGATCGAGTCCATCGTGTCGTCGACCTGGTTGATGAAGCACGCCGAGGCCTGGGGATGCTCCTCGATGCCCACATTGAACCACACGGGACTGTTGAAGGTGGCCATCTGCCCGACCACGATGGCCTTGAGCTCGGCCTCGAAGGTGTCCGCATCGCGCTCGGTCGCGAAGATCCCGTCCTTGCGTCCCCACTCCGTGATCGTGTCGACGACCCTCTCGATGAGGACGCGTATCGAGCTCTCCTTGTGCCCCTCGATGTCGGGGCCGCGGAAGTACTTGCTGGCCACGACGTTGATGGCCGTCTGCGACCAGTCGGCGGAAACCTCCACGTTCTTCTGCAGGAAGATGGCCTCTCCCTTCGAGTTGGTGATGGAGGCCTCCCTGGTCTCCCACTCCACCTCGTCGAGCGGATCAACTCCCGGGCTGGTGAGGTAGGACGTGAACCTCAGACCGCGCGAGGCATGCCTGCGCGCCGTGACCCGCCTGGTCGTCTTCCTGCCCTTCTTTTTCCGTGATGTTCGACTCGCCGCCATTGTTCTTCCTCTCCCACGCCCGCGTCCTTGGCTCCTCATTGCGAGAGGCCTGCGCATGAACTGAAATCTGATGATGTGAGGCCGGCCAAAACCGGCTCAAGCAACGATTTTGAATAC